>NZ_JBNUPM010000002.1:0-124544 GCF_050409425.1 Facklamia sp. P13064
TTCCTTTCGCTAAGTTGTTTGTATATCTTTAGTGTAACAGAAGCTCCCTATTTTTTATTTGTTTTATGTCACATATGTATTATCGTCTAACAAAATCGTTTAGGAGGACTTGTGGTATAATGTAAAAAAAGGAGGGTTAATATGAAGAGCGTTTTAATCATCGCTAATCCAGGTTCAGGTAAGGGTAAGGCCAAAGCATATGCTGAGCAGTTAGCTGATTTACTAATTAATACATACGATGCTCAAGTCAAACACCGAACAACTGAAAAACCTCAAGATGCCTATGATTGGGCAAAAACTACCCCTGCAGATGAATACGACACTATTATTTGTTTGGGCGGTGACGGCACTATTAAGGAAGTGGTATCCGGTTTAATGGAGAATTCACAACCACCTCATTTTGCTTTTTTACCCTTGGGGACTGTAAATGATTTAGCAAGATCTTTAGGAATCTCTCTAAACCCAGTAAAAGCCATTAATCAATTTAAATCTTTAGAGTTAAAAAAATTGGATATCGGGCAAGTTAACGAGCAGTATTTTGCGAATGTTCTTGCGCTAGGAGCTATTCCTTCAGCAGTATTTGAAACTGAATCTAAAGTAAAAAATAAGATTGGGGTATTAGCTTATTTATTTGATGGCTTTAAAGCGATGTTTGAAGAGGAAGATTTTGATTTAGACATTAGTGTCGATGGAAAGGAATCTCATCACCTTAAAACCAATCTTATATTATTAACACTCACTACTAGTGTGGGAGGAATGGAAAATCTTCTTTCACAAGACCAGCTATTTGATGGATTGGGTCATCTTTATGCTTTTAAGGGTTCATTGGCTATATCAAGCATAGCTACTTTTATTGAAGAGAAAGGCTTGCCTCGACACGAATTAGATAATGAGTCCATCTTGTCGTTAAAGGGTAAATCATTCGATATTAAACTCGCTTCCTTGAATGAAGAACGTGAACTAAAAGCGAACATTGATGGCGATAAAGGCCCAAGTTTACCATTAAAAATTAAGATTCATAGTCAAGCACTTTCTGTATGGGTTCCAAAGGTAGAGAAAGAGTAACCTTTAGAATAAAAAAGAAAAATGTGGTATAATAACAATTACAGAGGGCAATTTAAGAAAAGAGGGATAACGTGTCGAAAAAAATTTCAGATGGGCAACGAAGTCTAATTGAAAAGGAGTTAAGACGCGGGACAAGCAAGTCACGTATCGCTTCGCTATTAGATGTAGATTATGAAACGGGTCTTGAAATGATTGAATCAGTAAAGTTAGCAATTCGACCAGAAATAGGGGATAAGATTACTTTCAAATTTAGAGAAAGTAGCATGACAGGAATAATTACAAAATTGCTTTCTAATAGTGCTGTTGTAGATATTTATTGGCAAGAATCAGATATGATGATGCAAGATATTATTGAAGAGAAGACCATAGTCAATTTCAAAGATATTATTGATTTTATATCCTTACCACCACAAGAAGAGGATAAGCATGTCATTCTTGATCCACAACCTACCGTGCACCATAAAAACACCAAGGAAAATGATACACAGTCAGAAGAAGAGAAGTAAAATTAGAGCGAGTCTACTATAGACTTGCTCTAATTTATTTAGAAAGTTTTCTTTAAATTTCTATCTATAGACTTAGTTGTTTGATTTCATCGATAGCCTGTTGGAGAATTTCATCCATTCGCTCATTTTGATCGGATTCTTCACTTTTTTCTATATGGTAATAACTTAAAAAGCTATTAAACCATGCAACAGGGTCTGAGATTTTTTCTTTGATAAATGGATAGTATACCATCACCAATAAATTTATTTCTTCTAGTAGACCATCATAAATATGAGGATTATTATTGACCGTATAATCTTCAAGAAGAGCTTTTATTTGTAAATAGGTCGAATCTTCTTTATAAGGGACTAGAGATAGGCTATCGATGATTTTAATTTCTTCAAACCATGTCAGTTTTAGATGGGCCTGGTAATTTCGAACTATATAATGATGCAATATATCACTTTTAACGAATTGACTTATCTCTTTGTCAGCCAATAATGCAGTCAAGATTGGATGTTTAAGGGAGTAATCTAAACTATAGAAGTTTTTGATTTCTTTTAAAAGTTCATATAAGGTTAGTTCTTTCAATTGTTTCAACTTTGAATCTAACCTCTTCGTATTTATAAGGAGTTGAAGTTCTTTAGAAAGAGCTTCTTTTTCTTTAATTTTTTCAATTTGTTTAACAATCAAAGAGTTATCCCATTTTTTTTGATCAAAATATTCTTTGATTTCATATAGCTGAATCAATAGTTTTTGATGAGAAAAAAGATAAGGTAAAGAATGAACATAAAGCATCGCTAATTCATAGTCAAGGTCTTGTATGGAGTGGTCTGAAAGAAAATTTTGCCATAACTTTTTGACAGCTTGACTTTTATTTTGAATAATATGAATAGAAATTAGTTCTTTAAACACTTTAAGGGAAGGTTCTATCTGATAGCTTTCTTTCAAAAAGTTAGATGCACTTGCATAATCATTTTGTTCAAGCGCATTCATGGCTTTGCGATAGAAATATTCGCTCTTATTTGGCATATGAATAAGATCTGTCAATTGAGGAGACTCCTTTCAAAATAGAGAGGGTGAAAAACCTATGTGGATACAAATTGATGCCGCTTTTGATCCTAAAACTAAAGAAGCGGGCCTAGCTTTTTTGGTATTCAATGGTGAAAAAGTTGCTACTTTTAAATTTTATATTAATGAATGTCTGGATAATCACCAAGCTGAGTTTTTTGCTTTAAGATTAGCTATGCAATGGATCAAGCAAGAAAAATTAAAAACAGATCAACTCATTCAAATTAAAACCGATTCTAAGATTGTTTTCCAATCGATTGAAAAACGTTTTGCCAAAAAAGACTATTTTAGCAAGCTTTTAAAAGATATTCTCTTTGAAATGGACCATTATCCTTTGCTTTTTCTAAAATGGATTCCTGAAAAAGAAAATCGAGCAGCTGATCAAGCAGCAAAACAAGCCTTACGTAAACAAGGGAAAGTAAAGACTTTAGACCCTTATTTATTTGTAGACCAAAATTGATAATAATTTACTTTTAAGGCACCGTTATATAACTTGCGTTTTTTGCTAGCTTTTTCACCATAAAATTTCTCAAATGAGTCATCACTTGAGAGAATATACTTCGACCAAGTGGTCATCAAACGGTAAATAGTACCCATGTCCTGGTATAGTTGGTGTACCTTATCTTCATCTAGCAAGCGGTCCCCATAAGGAGGGTTGGAGATTAAAATGCCATATTCTTCATTCGGACGGTAATCTTTTAACTGCATTTGTTTAAAAGTAATATCTTCTCCCACACCGGCATTTGCTGCATTTTGCTTGGCGATTTCAATCATTCTTCCATCTATATCGCTTCCAAAGATATTGAGTTTTATTTCATGGTTAATTTTTTGACGTGCTTTTGTTTTTTCCTTTGACCATACTTCTGGATTAAAGAACTCCCATTTTTCTGCTGCAAATGACCGATTTAATCCTGGAGCAATATTGCGTCCCATTAAGGCAGCTTCAATTAAAATTGTTCCAGACCCGCAAGTTGGATCATAAAGAGGACGGTCAGGGAACCAAGTAGTCAATTTGACTAAAGCTGCTGCCATATTTTCTTTTAGAGGCGCGCCACCTTTTTCAGTTCGATAACCTCGTTTAAATAGACTGCTTCCACTTGTGTCTAAAGTAATCATCGCCACATCTTTTAGTATCGATATTTCAATAGGGTAGTAATCACCTGTTTCGCTCAAAGGCATTTTACGAGCATAGTGATCCATTAGCCGTTTGGCAATGGCTTTTTTGACAATTCTTTGACAGTTAGGGACAGAATAAAGTTTTGATTTCACCGATTTACCTGAAACAGGAAATTCTCCATCCATGGGTAAGAGGTCTTCCCAGGCAATCGCATAGGTTTGGTCAAACAATTCTTCAAAAGAGGTTGCTTTAAATTCGCCAACCACTACTTTAATTCGATCAGCTGTTCTCAACCATAGGTTTGTTTTAGCAATATCTTCTGCAGTTCCTTTAAAGCGCACGCGACCATTCTCTGTTTGTGTTTCATAGCCTAAATCCTTGAGTTCTTGATTAGCTATTCCCTCGATACCTGCCGCTGCTGTAGCAATTAAGTGATATGTTTTCATGGATAATCCTTCCTTTTAAAAAAACACGATTCAACAAGCTTTTAGGCTCAGAATCGTGTTGTTGACTATATGCATCTATAAATACCTATATTAGTAAATTTCGATAAGCCATGTTCTGTCAATATTTATTCCATAGGCAAGAATAAATAAAGGGTAATCATCTATCTACAAGATAACTTGTCTCTCTTTCAGTTAAGCAATGCTTACGCATTTTCCCATACAGAGAGTGCCCCTACCAAATTTGGGTTGCTCGCTCGAGGGGTTTACCGCGTTTCAGCTTTTTGTTTCCAAAAAGATCGTCTCTGTGGCACTTTATGAATTACTTATTCTTAGCTAAGCCTTAGAATATTCACTCGCCGTTCACCTTAAGGCTACCTTAGCTTATTGTTTCGCTAAGCACGAACACTACAAGCGTTTCAGCTTGTGCGAGCATGGACTTTCCTCAGCCAAATGAATTGACCGCGATTACCTGAAATTTACTATGATCATTAATTTTGACTATACTCTGTGTTTGAAATTTTGGCTCCGAAAACATGTTTTTCTAAGTTAGATAAACGTTTAAGGATATCAAAGTTGGTTACGCCAGAACCTGGAGTTGTTGAAACGTTTTTCTTAGCTAATGATAACTGCTTAGTTAATTCATCTATTTTAGCAATGAGTCGCTCATTTTCATTCTTTAAGAACACTACATCTTTTTGATAAGAATCATAGTCACGAATAATACTATCGAGATACTCATCGACTTCAGCAGCATTATAGCCACGCATGGAACGAGAAAATTCTTTTTGTAAGATATCTTTTGCTGTTAAGTTTTTTTCTGCCATGAAGTTCACCTCGTTTATTAGCTTTTATATTAAATAGAATATCAACTACTATTTTATCCTTTTCTTTTGAAAATTTCAAAAAAAGTTACAAATATTCTAAAGTCTATTATTTATTATTACATGCCCTTATTAAAATAGCTAGACTTAATCTTGAAAAAATAACTTCTTTTGATTGAAAAAAGATAAACAGTCCTCCATAATGTGAATAAGCTCAGCTTTAAATTTTTTAGATGCATTGACTGGGGGGGTTTAATGACTCATTGGACAAAAGTGACTATCTATCTTGAAACTAAGAAGCCTGATGAAGTGGAATATGTTTCTCATCTCTTATTTGAGTGGGGGGCGAAAGGGACGCAGCTTATAAATGTCGATGGATATATGGAAAATAAAGAAAATTTATTTGGAGAAATTCCTTTAGCTCCATCCCTTAAAGAACAAGATAAACGGGGGCTTGTCTTAGGTTTTTTTGAACAAGATATAGAAAAAGACTTGTTCGATAGTTATTTAGAAGATAACCTTTATTTCGATTATAGTTGGGAAAAAGAGCCGATTGAAATGGAAAATTGGCAAAAAAATTGGATGAAAAACTACCGAATTCAAGAAATTTCACGATTTATAAAAGTTGTTCCGGTATGGGATGCTTATTCTCCAAAATATAAGGATGAGAAAGTTATTTATTTAGACCCAGGAGTTGCCTTTGGAACAGGTGATCACCCGACAACCCGACTCGGCGCGCAAGCTTTAGAAATGGTTATGCGAGGTGACGAGAAAGTTTATGATGTTGGAACGGGATCTGGTATCCTTGCATTGATAGCTTTTGCTCTCAGCGCACAAAAAGTGGTGGGATACGATCTTGATCCTCAAGCAATCGCAGCTGCTAAACAAAATCTTACTTATCAAAAATGGCAAAATATGGGCTATTCTGATGATTTTCAACCACCTATATCATTTCATGTCAATGATTTATTAAGAGGTGTTGAAGAAAAAGTAAATATCATCATGGCAAACATCCTACCTCATATATTACTCAAGCTCTATCAGGATGCCTATCAGCTTTTAGAAAAGGGTGGCTATCTCATTCTTGGAGGCATACTGACTGAGAAGGCAGAACAAGTAATCGATTCTTTATCAACAGATCAGTGGGAAATAATCCAAATTAATTATTATAAAGGATGGGCTGGTATCACGGCTCAGAAGAAAGAGTGAGTTATGCATCAATATTTTATCGATGATTCGAATCAAATAGTAGAAATTGGCAAGAAAGTTGTTTTGAATCCATCAGACAGTCATCATTTGGTCAATGTTTTAAGGGCTAAGCAAGGGAAGGAGTTAATAGTTGTATACGATCAAAAGAAGTATCTAGCTTCTTATCTCAAAAAAAAGAATGATTATGCTCTATTAGAAATCATGTCACCCTTAAGTGAGACTCTCAGTCAAACGGAGTTACCGGTCGAGGTAGTTGTAGCTTGTGGTTTATCCAAAAATGACAAAATGGATTCAATTGTTCAAAAAGCTACAGAATGCGGCATGAGCAGCTTTCAACCATTAGCTTTAAAACGTGATGTAGTCAAATGGGACCAGAAAAAAGCTGGTAAAAAAGTTGAAAGACTACAAAAAATTGCTGATAGTGCTGCAGAACAGTCAAAACGTTTAAAAAAGGTTGAAGTTAAGCAGCTTTTAAATTTAAAAGACTTTGTTAATCAGTATCGTACTCATGACATTAAACTAGTGGCATTCGAAGAAAGTGCTAAAGAAGGTCAACACCATCTGTTAGCCAAAATATTAAAAAATATCGAAAAGAATAAAAAGATAGTTATGGTATTTGGATCGGAAGGTGGATTAGAACAACAAGAGGTATCTTTCTTAGTAGAAAATGGCTTTGAGATTTGTAGCTTAGGTCCAAGAATCTTACGGGCAGAGACGGCACCTATTTATCTTTTAAGTGTCCTATCATATGTCACTGAAATTGAAAGGGAGTTTTAAAATGGAATTAAATAAATATATCGATCATACTTTATTAAATGCAAATGCAACCAAAGACCAAATTAAGCAAATTTGTCAAGAAGCCTTGGAATATCAATTCATGTCAGTTTGTATTAATCCAGTATGGGTTACTTATGCGAGTGATTTGTTGAAGGATTCAGACATCAAAGTCTGTACAGTGATTGGTTTCCCTTTAGGAGCGAATACTTCATCTACTAAAGCTTTTGAAGCAAAAGAAGCAGTGAAAAATGGGGCTAGTGAAATTGATATGGTAATCAATATCGGAGCGGCTAAAGCTGCTGATTGGGAAACAGTAGAAGAGGATATCCGTCAAGTCGTTCAAGCTGTTCCAGAAGAAATTATTGTGAAAGTTATCATCGAAACTAGTTTACTTGAAAAAGAAGAAAAAGTGAAAGCTTGCCTTGCAGCCAAAGCAGCCAAAGCAGATTTTGTTAAAACTTCCACTGGCTTTTCAACAGCAGGAGCTGTGAAAGAAGATATTGCTCTAATGCGTTCGACTGTTGGTGAAACAATGGGAGTCAAAGCTTCTGGAGGCGTTGGCGATAAAGAAACTGCATTAATAATGATTGAAGCAGGCGCAAACCGTATTGGTGCTTCTAAAGGGATTAAAATTGTTTCTGAATAAAATTTTAAAACAACTGTGTCTTTCGACCAGTTGTTTTTTAGCATAAGCTAAGATTGATAGTATTAAAGAGGCTAATATTGTTTTATAGTGAGTATTTAAGTTATAATAGTAGAAAAATTATCTAGAAAGAGTGGTGATAATATGGGTAGAAATGATGTCTATACTGGTGAAGAAGTTATAGCAATTTGTCGATCTTATATGAATGACAGTAAGGTAGCTTTTGTAAAAAAGGCATTAGCAGTAGCAACCAAGGCCCATGAAGGGCAAGAACGTCTCTCAGGAGAACCCTATATTAATCATCCAATTCAAGTAGCAGGTATTTTAGCGAATATTAAATTAGACCCTGATACAGTAGCTACTGGCTTTTTACATGATGTAGTGGAAGATACGGACTACACTTTGGAAAAAATCCAGGAAGAATTTTCAGAATCCGTCGCCTTCTTAGTAGATGGCGTTACTAAACTCGGTAAGATTAAATTTCAAAGTAAAGAAGAACAATTAGCAGAAAATCATCGTAAAATGTTGATTGCCATGGCTAAAGATATTCGTGTGGTAATGGTTAAATTAGCTGACCGTTTACATAATATGCGCACTTTGAAATTTCAAAAACCCCACAAACAAATTGAAAAGTCTCAAGAAGCATTAGATATTTATGCACCCTTGGCTGAACGAATTGGTATGAGTGTCATTAAATGGGAATTAGAAGATATTTCTTTAAGATATATTAATCCTCAAGCCTATTATGATATTGTCCATCAAATGGACCAAAAAAGAGATGAGCGCGAAGAATATATTCAAGTTGTCATTGATCAGATAAAAGATGCGATTGACGAACTGTCCATGGACTCTACTGTTTATGGAAGACCGAAACATATTTATTCCATTTACCGTAAAATGGTCGATCAGAAAAAAGAGTTTGATGATATCTATGATTTATTAGCGGTTCGCGTTTTAGTCGATTCGATTAAGGATTGCTACGGAGTCTTAGGCATTATTCATACAAAATGGAAGCCGATGCCAGGACGCTTTAAAGATTATATTGCTATGCCTAAAGCTAATATGTACCAATCAATTCATACGACTGTTATTGGACCTCAAGGCAAACCTGTTGAAGTTCAAATAAGAACGCACCTTATGCATGAAGTGGCAGAGTACGGACTAGCAGCTCATTGGGCCTACAAAGAAGGGAAAACAGTCGATGAGCAACCACGAGATAACATTCAACAACAGTTAAAATGGTTTCATGATATTGTTGAGTATGAAGATGATGCAGGGAATGCTAGTGAATTCATGGAATTTATTAAAGAAGATGTTTTTAAAGATCAAGTTTATATCTTTACTCCTAAAGGCGACGTCTTTGAATTACCATTAGGCTCAGGTCCAGTCGATTTCGCTTTCCATATCCATACTGAAATAGGAAATAAGACGGTTGGAGCAAAAGTTAATGGTAATATCGTTCCTCTTAATTATCGCTTGAAAAATGGAGATATTGTTGAAATATTAACCAATCCGAGTTCTGTTGGCCCTAGCCGTGATTGGCTCAAGTTTGTTAAAACTTCTAAAGCACGTAATCGGATCAAACGTTATTTTAAAATGCAAGAGCGTGAGAAAAATAGCGAAATTGGACAGGAAATACTTGAAAAAGCCCTGAAAGAAAACGAAACATCTTTAAAAATAGAACTTAAAAAGAACAAAGAAAAAGACTTACTTGAGAGATTTAACTTCAATGAGATGGAAGATCTTTATGCTTCTATCGGCTTAGGAGAAATCTCACCGACTTCTATTATGCATTTTTGGAATATTAAGAAAGTCGACAAAAATGTAAAGCTATCTAATGTCATTTCTAAAGATAGGGAGACTGACTCTAACAAAGAAAAAGTAGGAAATGAAAAAGGATTAGTGGTTGACGGCGTTGATAACTTAATGATGCGACTTAGTCGTTGTTGCAACCCGGTTCCCGGTGATGAGATAGTTGGTTATATAACAAGAGGTAGAGGCATTTCTGTTCACCGCAAAGATTGTTCCAACTTAAAAAGTGAAATTGAATTGGATGATCGAACGATTGCAGTGCATTGGTCCGAAGAAAAGCAAGAAGAACATGAGTATGAAACAGAAATACAAGTCATTGGTTTTGACCGGTCGGGTATGATTAACGACGTTTTAAACGTTGTCAACCATACGGTCAAAAACCTCAAAGCAGTCAATGGGCGCATTGATGATCAAAGTCAAGCCATCATCAAACTTAAGGTTTTAGTTGCTGATACACAACAATTACATGAATTAATTGTTAAATTAAAGAACATCCCAGATGTTTACGAAGTTAAACGTCAAGGCAATTAGGAGGTCAAATGAAAGTAGTTATTCAAAGAGTGAACCATGCCAGTGTAACAGTTAATGAAGAAGTAGTAGGAGCCATTAAAGAAGGACTTCTACTTTTAGTCGGATTTGGACCTGAAGATACGGTTAAAGACTGTGAGTATTGTGCTAGAAAAATTGTAACTATGCGGATTTTTGACGATGAAGAAGGAAAAATGAATTTATCGTTGAAAGATACTGGCGGCAGTATTCTCTCAGTCAGTCAATTTACCCTGTACGCTTCTTGTAAGAAAGGGAATCGCCCTAGCTTTACCAATGCTGCAAAACCAGACCAGGCTGAAGAATTATACCATTATTTCAACCAAGAGCTTGACAAAAAAGGTTTTAAAGCTAAAACAGGTATTTTTGGAGCTGACATGAAAGTTGAATTTGAAAACAATGGACCTGTTACAATAATTTTGGACTCCAATGAGTAAACAATACCCCTGATAGAGACCTTATCTATCAGGGGTATTTATTTCTAATTGATTTCCAACTTGATTAAAATAAGTTGAGAGTCCTTCAGTAATAGCATCAGCTAATTTTTGATGGTAGTCATCCGTTAACATTAACTCCAAGTCTTCGCTGTTTGTAATATAACCGAGTTCGAGCAAGAGGGAGGGGACGGTATTTTCGCGTAAAACATGAAAGTTTCCATACTCCACACCCAAATTAGGTCGACCAGATGTTATCAACCCAGAATGTAAGGTCTTCGCAAATTCTTCGTCATTTAAATGATAGAAATATGTACGAACACCTTTGACCTGAGTGTCATAGGAGGAATCGAAATGTAACGAAAGAAATAAGTCTGGCTGTTTTTGGTTACTGATTTTAACCCTTTCAGCGAGGTCTAAAAATTGGTCGCTTTCATTAGTTAAGATAACTTTAGCCCCGAAAGCTTCAAGTGTTTTCTTTAATACTTTAGCAATCTTATAGGTAAAGCTTTTTTCAGCATACTTTTGATCTTTACTCAATGTACCTGGGTCTTCTCCACCATGGCCAGGGTCTAGCATGATGGTCGCTTGTTGGAGTTCAGATTTAATAGGTAGAAAGCGATGGTCAATTGAATAGTAAGGCTCAGATAGAGAGAAGGAATCAATATATCCTTTAACTCCTTGACTGTCTTCTACGTAGTAAAATGATTCCTGAGGACTATATTCAACATAATCAAGCCTTGTAAATTCTTGTAGGTAATCCGTTTGATAAATCATATTAGAAAAAAAGTCTGCTTCTTCTAATAAGTATTCTTCTTTTTTGCGCATGATAAGCTTGTTTTTCAAGCTTTCTTTTTCTTTTTCTTTTTTATTAATACTGCTATCTAAAGCATTCTTTTCGGCAATTAAACGCTCCGCGTCTTGTCGATTCAATAATTCTATCTCGTTTATGTTTACAAAGGCTGGTTTACCTTGATAATTAACTTGAGCCCAATTTTTTTCTATATAATTAATAGGGATGAGGCTTTCCTTAGGAATATTTGAGAGAATAGGACTTTTAGAATCAGCTTTTTGATAAAGAGCCGTTGATTTTTCAAAAGAGGCTGCTAAATCTTGGTCACTTTTAAGTTCCTTGTTTTCGATTAGCCACTTGGGTAACCAACCTTCAACTTTCCCTTGATAGCGCACTTTAAGCCAACCGGTTTGTTCTTGAATAATTTCAATAGGAAAGTCAGGATCAATTTCGGTTAAAACCTCGGAATTAGTAGTTGGAAAAGAGTGCAGAACGATTCCTTGACGATCAATTGGTAAAGCTTTTAAATTGCTAAGATTAACAATTCCCCATACTGTTATGACGCTAATTATAAGTGTTAATAAGAAAGGAGTAAGTCGCTTTTTAGTTAAGTGTTTCAAATTTTTGGTCCAAACGATAGCCATCCTATATTCCTCCACTATTCCTCTATTAATTGCATTATAGTTGATTAATTGAATTAAAGGTCAACTCTAGATGGACTGTTACACAATAGTAACTAGATTGTTAATCATTTGCTATAAAGTAAACTAAAGAAGAATTTTAATTCAACTTGACAAATCAATCATCATTGAGTAATCTGAACATAATTAATCAATTCGGTGAAATAGACAAGTAGCTCTGTAATATACAGTGAGCAACGTTGAGTGAAAAGTTGCATTTGAGAGTGAAGACACTATGGAGAAGAATAATCAAAAGTTATTCCGTCAATCACGTTACGATTAAGAGGTAATGGATAAATTCATTACAAATATAGGTGGTACCACGTTAATGCGTCCTAAGTGAAAACTTAGGGCGCTTTTATATTAGGAGGGGTAGAATGATTCAAAAGATGAAAGGCACCGTTGATATCTTGCCAGAGGATAGTTATCGTTGGCAATATGTCGAAGATGTAGCAAGAGATTTATTTGATCAATATATGTATCGTGAAATACGGACACCGCTTTTTGAGTCCTATGATTTATTTTCACGTTCAGTTGGTAATACTTCAGATATTGTCTCTAAAGAAATGTATGACTTCTATGATAAAGGAGAACGACATATTAGTTTACGCCCCGAAGGGACTGCGGGTGTTGTGAGAGCATACGTTGAGAATAAATTGTTTGGTCCAGAACATGCACAGCCTTTTAAGGTTTATTATTTAGGTCCTTACTTTCGTTACGAAAGACCCCAAGCAGGACGTCAACGACAGTTCAATCAAATGGGCGTCGAAGTTTTCGGGTCAGAAAATCCAGCAACGGATGTGGAAGTTATCAGTTTAGCTTGGCATTTCTTTCAAGAGTTAGGTTTAAAAAATATTACTTTACAAATTAACTCACTAGGAAAGCCAAACGATCGGCAGGCTTATCGTCAAGCGCTTATTGCTTATTTTGAGCCACATATTCATAATTTAAGTGATGATTCTAAAAAAAGACTGCATGACAATCCACTGCGTGTACTAGATTCAAAAGATGCTAAGGATAAAGCTTATGTAAAAGAGGCTCCAAGTATTTTAGATTATTTATCTAAAGAGAGTAAGGACCATTTTGGACAAGTTCAATCCATGCTCAAGCAACTAGAAATACCTTTTGAAGTCAATGACAAGGTGGTAAGAGGTTTGGATTATTATCAGGATACTATTTTCGAGTTTGTAGTAGATGATAATCGGATTGGTGCTCAATCAACGGTTTGTGGTGGTGGTCGCTATGATGGACTGGTTCAACAAATTGGCGGACCTGAGAAGCCTGGCTTTGGTTTTGGATTAGGGCTTGAACGTCTCATGTTATTAATGGATCAACAAAAGATTGACATTCCACCATATGAGCCTCTAGACTTATATGTCTTATGTCGTGATGAGTCGGTTAATCAATTAGCAACCGAGTTAGTTCAAAAGGCTAGATATGCTGGATTGATTGCAGAAAGAGATTACTTATTTAGAAGCATAAAGTCTCAGTTTAAAACAGCCGGCAAATTAGGGGCCAAATTAACTATTATGTTGGGTGAGCAAGAAGTTGAGTCTGAGATATTAGTTGTTAAAAATCAAGAAAATGGGACTGAGACCGAGATTTCAAAAGGTGACTTATGGTCTGATTTTTATGGCGTTTATCGCCGTTTAACAACGGATACGAGTGTAATTGATAAATATTTTAGGGGTGAATAAAATGACAGAAAGAACTGTATATTGTGGATTAGTAGATGAACAGTACCTTGGTAAAGCGATCACATTAAAAGGATGGGTACAAAAAAGAAGAGATTTAGGGAGTTTAATTTTTGTTGATTTACGTGATCGTGAAGGCTTTTGTCAAGTGGTCTTTAATGCTGAGAGACTTTCAAAAGAAGATTTTGAGCTAGCCAATCGGATTCGTTCAGAATACATTATTGAAGTGACTGGAGAATTGGCATTAAGAGAAAACAATCAAATGAATAAGCAAGTTAAAACAGGACGTTTTGAGCTGTATGCCAATGCTTTAACCATCTATACTAAAGCTAAAACGCCTGCTATATATATTGAAAATGATTTGGATGTGGATGAAGAAGTTCGCTTAAGAAATCGTATGTTAGACTTACGTCGTCCTAAAATGCAAGCAAATATTCGCCTACGTCATAATGTAACGCGAACAATCCGTAATTTCTTAGACCAAAGAGGATTTGTTGATGTTGAGACACCTATGTTAACCAAATCCACTCCGGAAGGTGCTAGAGACTATTTAGTACCTACTCGCCGTGAAGGGGGATCCTTTTTTGCATTACCTCAATCACCCCAACTATTTAAGCAACTGCTGATGGGTGCAGGCATGGATCGCTATTATCAAATAGTTAAATGCTTCCGAGACGAAGATTTACGTGGTGACCGTCAACCAGAATTTACCCAAGTCGATATTGAAACCAGCTTTTTAGGTCAAGAAGATATTCAATCATATATAGAAGAGATGCTAAAAGAAGTTGTCAAAGAAACAAGAGGAGTAGAAATTAAGCAAGCATTCCCAACCATGACTTATGCTCAAGCAATGGAAGAATACGGGTCAGATAAACCAGATATTCGCTTTGACATGAAATTAAAAGACCTCTCTCAATGGGCTGAACATAGTGAATTTGGCGTCTTTAAAAATGCTGTAAAAGATGGAGGGCAAGTCAAAGCCATAAACCTTAAAGGCTTAGCTGATGAATACACACGCAAGACAGCAGATGCCTTATCAGAAGTTGTTAAACCCTATGGAGCTAAAGGCTTAGCGTGGATTAAAGTATTAGAGGAAGGCTTTAATGGACCAATCGCTAAATTCTTTACTGAAGAAGACCAAGACCAGATTAAAGAGACGTTGGAAGCTAAAGAGGGAGACATCCTCTTCTTTGTGGCTGATCAAGCCAGTGTCATTGCTGATTCCTTAGGCGCTTTACGTAATCATTTAGCCAAGAAACACACCTTATACGATGTTGAAGAGTTAGCTTTTTTGTGGGTTACCGATTGGCCATTATTTGAATATGATGAAGATAATCAAAGATATGTTGCTATGCATCATCCGTTTACTGCTCCGCAAAACGACGATGTCCAAGCATTAAAAGACAATCCAGCGGATGCTAAAGCTAAAGCCTACGACATTGTTCTTAATGGTTATGAAGTGGGAGGTGGATCTCTAAGAATTTATCAACGTGAGATGCAAGATCAAATGTTTGAATTATTAGGATTTACTGCTGAAGAAGCTAAAAGTCAATTTGGTTTCTTATTAGAAGCAATGGATTACGGCTTCCCTCCTCATGGTGGTATCGCTTTAGGCTTAGATCGATTAGTGATGATACTTGCTCAAGAGCCTAATATTCGTGAAGTCATTGCCTTTCCAAAGAATGGTCGTGGTCACGACTTATTAACAGATGCACCAAGTCATGTTTCGACCGATCAATTGGATGAGTTATATTTACAATTAAAAGCTAAAAAATAATTCCCATTAAAATTTGAAGTAGTTATTAATACCACTATCTTTCTGACGAAAGATAGTGGTATTCTAAAATTTAAGGGATAAATGTGATGAATATCTCATTTAGAATGTTATCAATTCAATTTATCGAAGTGACCGATTTAACGGAAACGTTTTCTATCGTATGTTAGACTAGAGTTAACAAATAATTAAGGAGGAAATAAAATGTCCCACAGTATTAATGTTAATTCTGAAATTGGTCGCTTGAAGAAAGTAATGCTTCACCGTCCGGGTAAAGAATTAGAAAATTTGATGCCAGATTACCTTGAACGCTTATTGTTTGATGATATTCCTTATCTTGAAGCAGCGCAAAAAGAACACGATGAATTTGCTAAGTTATTAGAAAGCCTAGGTGTTGAAGTACTTTATTTGGAAAAATTAGTGGCTGAAGCAATTGATGCAGAAGGATTGAAAGAACAATTTGTTGATGAGTGGATGGCTGAAACAGGGTTAGAGCCAGGCCAAAATTATGACCAAGTTAAACAGTATTTAATGGATATGGAAGATACCTATGAAATGGTATTAAAAACGATGGAAGGATTCAAGAAGAGTGAGATTAAGCATGAATCAAATGGTTTTGATGAATTGCTGTCAAACTATCCTTTTTTAGTGGACCCAATGCCAAACTTATACTTCACTCGAGATCCCTTTGCAACGATGGGTAACGGTGTTTCTCTTAACCACATGTACTCAGATACACGTAACCGTGAAACATTATATGGAAAATATATCTTTAACTATCACCCAGAATATAAAGGAACTACCCTTTATTATGAACGTGATGAAGATACACGTATCGAAGGTGGAGATGAGTTAGTTTTATCTAAAAACACTCTAGCAGTTGGGATTTCTCAACGTACTGATAAATATTCAATCGAGAAATTAGCTCGCAACTTATTTAAAGAGACTGAATTCAAAGAAGTATTAGCATTCTTAATCGATAACAACCGTAAATTCATGCATTTAGATACTGTATTTACTATGATCGATTATGATAAATTCACTATCCACCCTGAAATTGAAGGCGAATTAAAAGTCTTCTCAGTAACTCCTGGTGAAAATGGTGAAATCAAGGTGACTGAAAAAGAAGGGCTGTTAGAAGACATCTTAGCAGAAGCTTTAGGTTTAGAAAAAGTTACCTTAATCCGTTGTGGTGGTGATGACATCGTAGCTGGAGCACGTGAACAATGGAACGATGGTGCCAACACCTTAACGGTAGCACCAGGTGAAGTAATTGTTTACAACCGTAATACTGTAACCAACAAATTATTGATTGAAAATGGTATTAAGATTCACCAAATCGAAGGTAGTGAATTAGTACGTGGTCGTGGTGGTCCTCGTTGCATGTCAATGCCATTTGTTCGCGAAGATATTTAATTTTTTTGATAAACACACAGATATAGGAGGGAATTTATGTTCCAAGGAAGAAACTTTTTAAAAGAAATCGACTTTACTGCCGACGAATTAAACTACTTAATTGATTTCTCAATTCACTTAAAAGACTTGAAAAAACGTGGGATTCCACACGAGTATTTAAAAGGACAAAACATTTGTCTATTATTTGAAAAAACATCTACTCGTACAAGAGCAGCCTTTACAGTAGCTGCTAATGACTTAGGTGCGGCTCCAGAATTCTTAGGTGCTAATGACATTCAATTAGGTAAAAAAGAATCTGTAGAAGATACAGCACGCGTTTTAGGTAGCATGTTCGACGGTATTGAATTCCGTGGTTTCAGTCAAGAGATGGTCGAAGACTTAGGTAAATACGCTGGAGTTCCTGTGTGGAACGGTTTAACTGATGAATGGCATCCAACTCAAATGATTGCTGATTATATGACCTTAAAAGAAAATTTTGGAGAGCTAAAGGGCAAAAAGTTAGTATATTGTGGTGACGGTCGTAATAATGTGGCTAATTCATTATTCATCACTGGGGCTATTATCGGTGTTAATGTGACCATCGCTTCACCAGAAGAATTATTCCCAGATGAAGAATTGGTAGCAAAAGCTCAAGAGTACGCGAAAGAATCAGGTGCTACTATTGAAATTACATCTGATATTAAAGCCGCTGTTAAAGATGCTGATGCATTATATACAGACGTTTGGGTTTCAATGGGTGAAGAAGACAAGTTCGAAGAACGTGTTAACTTATTAAAACCATACCAAATCAATAAAGAATTGACTGACTTAATTGAGGGAGATTATATTATCCTTCACTGCTTACCAGCTTTCCATGATACAGAAACAAAATATGGTAAAGATGTAGCAGAAAGATTCGGTGTTAAAGAAATGGAAATTACTGACGAAGTATTCCGCAGTAAACAAGCCCGTCAATTTGAACAAGCTGAAAACCGTATGCACTCAATCAAAGCGATTATGGCAGTTACTAACGGGAACTTGTTCATTCCTAAAGCTTAATAACAATAACATTACCCTATAAAAAGTGAAACGGGGCATGAAATCCGATTGTGGCCATGAACCGCAATCGGATTTTGTTTTAAAAAAGGAGGAGGAAGAAAATGGAAAAGATGAAGAAACGAAAGATGTTGAATGCTTTTACGATACTATTTATTATTACGGCGGTTATCGCTGTATTAACGTGGATTATTCCATCAGGCGCCTATGAGGTGGATCCTGAAGGAAATTTTATTGCTGGAACTTATCACACAGTAGAGCGTACACGTCAAGGGTTGTGGGATTTATTTGCTGCACCTATTCGTGGTTTTTTAGGTACAGAAACTACTCCTGGTGCAGTGGATGTTTCCTTATTCATTATGATTGTTGGAGGATTTCTAGGAGTAGTCACTGAAACAGGTGCCATTGATGCTGGGATTGCCTCTACCATCAAAAACAATAAGAATAATGTTACAGGTTTAATTTGGATTTTAATGGGTATCTTTGCTATTGGTGGTTCTACTTATGGTATGGCCGAAGAGACTATTGCCTTCTATCCACTCTTAATTCCATTAATGGTGGGTATCGGAATGGATGCCTTGGTGGCAGTCGCAATCATTTTAGTTGGTGCAGGTTTAGGGGTTCTATCTTCAACAGTTAACCCATTTGCAACAACTATTGCTTCCGATATGGCGGGAATTTCTATGGCTGACGGTATGTTACTACGTTTTATCTTCCTAGCTGTTACCTATGTAATTGGAGCTATGTATGTAACTCGTTATGCTAAGAAAGTTTTAGCTGATAAGAATAACTCTATGATTGCTGACCATATGGAAGCCGATAAAGAAAAATGGAAAGTCCCAGATGATGTACCGAAAGTAACTTCTAAACAAAAGGGTGTCCTTTGGTTATTTGTCCTTACTTTTGTGATTATGATTCTTTCTTTAATTCCATGGGCTGATCTAAATGACAACTTTACATTCTTCAATACTGTTCATGAATCCTTACTAGGTATACCAGTAGTCGGAGATTTAATTGGGCAGTCATTAGAAGGCTTACCATTTGGTACTTGGTACTTAGTTGAAATTTCAGTTCTATTCTTCTTAATGTCAGTAATTATTGCTGCTTATTATGGTATTAAAGAAGATCGCTTTGTAGAAGTATTTATCGCAGGTGTTAAAGATTTAATGTCAGTAGCTCTAATTGCTGCAGTCGCTCGTGGTATTCAAGTAGTTATGAACGATGGCCAAATTACCGCTACTGTATTACACTGGGGAGAACAAGGGTTAGCGAATTTACCAAAAGGTGTTTTCACAGTCTTAACTTATATCTTCTATATCCCAATGTCCTTCTTAATTCCATCGACTTCTGGTCTAGCAGCAGCTACTATGGGTATCATGGCGCCATTAGCCCAATTTGCTGATGTATTAGAAAGTATTGTAGTAACTGCTTTCCAATCTGCCAGTGGTATTGTAAACTTAATTACTCCTACTTCTGGTGTCGTTATGGGAGCTTTAGCAATTGCCAATATCGAACTAACAACTTGGTGGAAATTTATGCGTAATTTGATTATCATTATCTTTGTAGTGACAATTGTCTTACTATTAATTGGAGCTTACTTAGGAATTTAAAGGAGTGTTTAAATGGATTACCAATTAACTAAAAATCATCAAGAACCAGCTATTGAAACTTTGCGCCAATGGGTTGCTATTCCATCTGTATTAGATGAAAATGATGCGGAAACTCCATTTGGTCAACCCATTCAAGAAATGCTAGAATTTGCTTTAAAAACTTGTCAAGAAATGGGCATGGAAACCTATATTGATCCAGAGGGTTATTATGGTTATGCAGAAATGGGTCAGGGTGAAGAGTTGTTTGGTGTTCTATGTCACTTGGATGTGGTTCCAGCTTTAAACCCAGATGAATGGACAACGCCTCCATTTGAAATGGATATCCGTGAAGGAGCCTTATTTGGTCGTGGAACACAAGATGATAAAGGACCTTCTATTGCTGCCTTGTATGCATTAAAAGCTTTATTAGACCAAGGACATGAATTAAATAAACGTGTTCGCTTTATCTTTGGAACAGACGAAGAGAACTTGTGGCGTGGGTTAAACCGTTACAATGAAAAAGAAGAGCAAGTAACAATGGGTATTGTTCCTGACTCATCTTTCCCTCTAACCTATGCAGAAAAAGGCTTACTACAGTTGCACATCACCGGTCCAGGTTCAGATGCTTTTGAAATGGAAAATAAAGGAGCCCTAAATGTGGTGCCTGATAAAGCTATTTACAAGGGTGATAAAAAAGATGAATTAGTACAAATTCTTGAGGATTTAGGCTACAAATACCAAGTAGACGGTGAAACTTTAACTGTTTTAGGTAAATCCGTTCACTCTAAAGACTCCTTAAAAGGAGACAATGCTTTAACGCATCTAATTGAAGGAATGTCTGAATTATATGACCATCCTGTCTTAAAATTTGTTAAAGATCACTTTGCTAATGATGTTAATGGTAAGAGTATCTTTGGTGAGGTTGAAGACCAAGCATCTGGCAGCCTAACATGTAACATTGCTAACCTAGAGGTTACGGCAGAAGAGTCTAAACTAGGTATTGATATGCGTATTCCTGTAACTGCTGACAAAGATCAATTGGTAGAACAATTAGCTAAAGTAGCAAAAGAGTACAAACTCAAGTATAATGAGTTTGATTATCTAGCTTCGTTATATGTTCCAGTTGACTCTGAGTTAGTAACTACTTTGTTAAAAGTATATCGCGACTTAACTGGCGATATGACTGAACCAATTTCTTCTGGTGGCGCTACCTTTGCTCGCACAATGAAAAATTGTGTGGCATTTGGTGCCCTTCAAGAAGGGGTAGAAGATACAATGCATCAAATAGATGAAAGAATGCCACTCGATAATTTCTATCAAACCATGGAAATCTATGCCCATGCATTGAAGGCTTTAGTTACTAAGGCCTAATGAAAGGATTGAATATATGAAAAAACGTAAAATTGTTGTCGCTTTAGGTGGGAATGCGATTCTATCTTCCGACCCAAGCGCTCAAGCACAAAAAGACGCTTTAAAAGAAACAGCAAAACATTTAGTGAAATTAATTCAAAATGGAGACGAGGTTATTATTACTCACGGTAATGGTCCCCAAGTTGGAAATCTATTGCTACAAAATATTGCAGCTGATTCTGAGAAAAACCCAGCTTTCCCATTAGATTCATTAGTGGCTATGACCGAAGGCTCAATTGGTTATTGGTTACAAAATGCCATGCAAAATGAATTAAATAAATTAGGTATCGATAAGCCAGTAGTTAGTTTGGTCACTCAAGTTATTGTAGATAAAAACGATCCAGCTTTTGATAACTTATCAAAACCAATTGGACCATTCTACAGTGAAGAAGAAGCCAAACAACAAATGGCTGAAACTGATGCTAGCTTTAAAGAAGATGCTGGTCGTGGATGGCGTAAAGTTGTTGCTTCACCTAAGCCAGTTGCTATCAAAGAAGTTGATTCCATCAATACCCTAGTAAATGCTGGTAATGTAGTGGTTGCAACTGGTGGTGGCGGTATTCCAGTACTTGAAGACAATGGCCAATTAGTTGGAGTAGAAGCAGTTATTGATAAAGACTTTGCTTCACAAAAACTAGCTAACGATCTCGGAGCTGACTTGTTTATCGTTCTAACAGGTGTGGATTATGTCTATGTAAACTACAACAAACCAAATCAAAAAAAATTAGAAAAAGTTTCGATCGAAAGCTTGAAAGAATATATTAAAGAAGAGCAGTTTGCACCGGGATCTATGTTACCAAAAGTTGAAGCAGCTATTGCATTCGTTGAAAATACAGATCATGGTAAGGCTGTCATTACTTCATTAGAAAATCTTCAAGCATTAATTGAAAATGAATCCGGAACGATTATTAAAAAATAAGAGCTTGTTATTTTTTTAAAATTAATATACAATGAGACAAAATTAATAATTAAATCTTAAAGAGAGTAGATTATGCAAGACTGAATAGCAAGTTGGGATGATGGGAGCCGATGAGTCTTAATTAATTGAACCGCACTTTATTATTTGGGTGAATGAAATGAGTAGTTCATCACGTAGGCAACTGCGTTATCAATTTAAGACCTTAAAATTTAAGGTGAATTAGAGTGGTACCGCGTATAACCATATGCCTCTAGAAGGAATTCTAGAGGCTTTTTTGTATAGAAAGGAAGATTTTATGTTAGTAAAAAAGCAAATTGTTGAAACTTTATATCCTATATTATCAGAGCACTTGACCCAAGAACAGATCGAAAATTTAATTGAACAACCTAATAATAATGAGCACGGAGACTATGCTTTTCCAGTTTTCTCTTTGGCTAAAATATTTCGCAAAGCCCCCCATCAAATTGCTGAAGAAGTAGCAAAAAAAATTGATACTTCTGCATTTGAAAAAGTTCAAGTAGTCGGAGCTTATATCAATTTTTATATTAAGCGCGACGACTTGGCTAGCAAAGTCTTAAAAGAAGTACTTGAACAAGGTGAAAGCTATGGTCAAACAGATATTGGTAAAGGAGGTAACGTTCCAATTGATATGTCGTCTCCTAATATCGCTAAGCCAATGTCAATGGGACACTTACGGTCAACCGTATTAGGGAATTCGATTGCCTTAATTTTGGAAAAATTAAATTATAATCCTATTCGTATTAACCACTTAGGTGATTGGGGAACGCAATTTGGTAAATTAATTGTTGCTTATCAAGGTTGGGGTGATGAAGAAACAGTAAGGAAAGATCCAGTTAATGAATTAGTAAAGTTATATGTTGATTTCCATGAAAAAGCTGAAGAAAATCCCGAATTAGAAGATCAGGCAAGACAAGTCTTCAGAGCCCTAGAAGATGGCAATGAAGAGTATCATAGACTATGGACTTGGTTTAAAGAAGAGTCTATTAATGAATTTAAACGTGTTTACAATCTTTTAAATATTAAATTTGATCATTATACTGGAGAATCGTTCTATAATGATAAGATGGGCGAAGTTTTAGATTATTTAGCAGATAATAATATCTCTAAAATCGAACGTGGAGCCACAATTGTTGACCTTGAAAAGTATCACTTACCTGTTGCTTTAATTAAAAAATCAGATGGAGCTACTTTGTATCTGACTAGAGACTTAGCGACTGCTTACTATCGCAAGCGTACTTTTGATTTCGTGATGAGTTTATATGTTGTTGGTAATGAGCAAAGTGATCACTTTAGACAATTAAAAGCTGTTTTAAATGAAATGGGTAACGATTGGGCTGAAAATATGCACCATATTCCATTTGGCTTGATTACTTTAAATGGTAAAAAGTTATCCACTCGTAAAGGTAAGATAGTTTTACTTGAAAAAGTGCTTAATGAAGCGATTGAAATTGCCGATAAACAGATCACAGCTAAGAACCCTGACTTAGAAAATAAAGCTGAGATTGCTAAACAAGTGGGTGTGGGGGCTGTTGTCTTCCATGACTTAAAAGCAGATCGTCTCAACTCTTTTGATTTTAATTTAGATGATATCGTTCAATTTGAAGGTGAAACTGGTCCATATGTTCAGTATACTTATGCGCGTTTAAATACAGTGCTTAATAAATATAGTAAGGAAATAAAGCCAACGGAAGAGTTGAAGTTAGATCATGAACACTCATGGGAAATCATTAAATTAATTAAACAGTATCCAGAAGTCATTATTAAGGCAGCTGAGCATTTTGAACCATCAGTCATTGCAAAATATGTTATTCAATTAGCACAATTGTCCAATAAGTATTATGCCAAAGTCCGTATTTTGGAAGAAAATGATCAGTTAGAATCAAGAATTCAATTGGTTAAAGCG
This sequence comes from Facklamia sp. P13064, assembly GCF_050409425.1. Taxonomy (NCBI): domain Bacteria; kingdom Bacillati; phylum Bacillota; class Bacilli; order Lactobacillales; family Aerococcaceae; genus Facklamia; species Facklamia sp. P13064. Next base: position 23,662 of record NZ_JBNUPM010000002.1, read on the forward strand.
ATTACGATTGTTCTAAAAGATGCATTATCATTGCTAGGTATTGGCGCTCCTGAAAAGATGTAATGAGAACCTCCTGTTAACATTTATTGGACACCTTTCATTGTTTGATTTATATATTCACAAGTGAGATAATATCTATGAATAAATGACATAAAAGGTGAGTAAATATAGTGGCATCTTTTGAATTGAATTTTGAAAATTGAAAACTAAATTTCTATACAAAAGACTCCTTTTATCGTCAGTAAACAATTTACTTTGACAAAGAAAGGGGTCTTTATGGTTAATCGGGCAATTGAAAATTATATTAACGATATATATAACTATGATTTTTTCAATCGACTTTCAATTGATGAAGTCAATCAAATTACTTCTAACTCTATTTTTCATCACATTCCAAAAGGTCAGTTAATCTTTTTTCAAGATGATCCAAATATTTATTGTTATTTCGTCTTTAAAGGATTGGTTCGTCTTGAAAGAGAAAATGCTTCAGGAGAGTTTTGTTACTTAGATTATGTGGCGGAGGAAAGTTTTTTTCCTTATGCGGAATTCTTTTTTAAAGACCACCATCTTTATGATGCCTATGCAGCTACAGATGTTGATTTAGCTTACATCCCCAAAAACCTAATGGAAAATATTGTCTTTAAAAATGCGGAACAATTCAAATTTCTTTATGAAAATTTAGCCAGTGTCCAATATTATTTGGAAAAACGTGTGCAAATGACGGCTATACCAAGTGCTTCTAGCCGAGTAATTCAGACCCTGGCTTTATGGATGTATGATATGGGGCGTTTTATGGGTGATCATGTGGTTATTCCACATCCATTGACTATTAACGAAGCGGCGACAGTAGCCGGTACGACAAGAGAGACAGCAGGAAGAGTCATTAAAGATTTAACTCAAGAGAAAAAAATTACTTTTACACGTAAAAAAATAATTTATCATGATTGGAAATATTTTAACGACCTGATTCAGTAACTATCAAAGAGGTGAGAAAACAATGAAAATTTATACGCGAACAGGAGATCAAGGGAATACGCGTTTAATTGGCAACCGTGTGGTAGCCAAAAACAACCCCTTAGTTGAGGCATATGGAAGTATTGATGAACTCAATTCTTATATTGGTATCCTTATTGCAAGCCCTAATTTAGCCGATGAAATTCGTCAAGATTTATTAGAAATTCAACAATTACTATTTGATTGTGGGACAGATGTTGCAAACGCAGATGAAAAGATTCCTTATCGTACCACAGAGACTGCTATTACTTGGTTAGAAGAACGAATTGATGCTTACGATAAAAGAGTTGACCCTATTGAATCTTTTATCTTGCCTGGAGGAACCATGGAAGCCAGTCAACTTCAATATGCTCGTAGTATTGCTCGTAGAGTTGAAAGAAGGCTGGTTAGCCTACCAATTTCTGAAAAGTTAAATCCGAATGTCTTAAAATTTCTTAATCGGCTTTCCGATTATTTGTTTGTAGGTGGTCGCTTAGTTAACCACCTTAATAATCAAGCAGAACCGAAGTATGTAAGATCGGGGAAAGTGTTTCGCTAAGTGGTTTAAATTAATTGTGAGGAGATAGAAAATGAAGATTGGTGTTATTTCTGATCTCCATATTGATTTACAAGCAGAGCCCTACGCTCAAACAATTATTGATTTACTGGCTAAAGAAACTGATGAGTGGAATTTGTCTTATTTAATTATAGCTGGAGACATAGCGAATCATCAGTCTTTAGTTTTTTCATTCATTAAGGACTTACAAGCAGCCATAACCATCCCTTTATATTTTGTTCCAGGAAATCACGATTATTGGTCTACTAATCAAGAAACCCAAATTATTTATGATAGCTATTGTAACCATCCGAACTGTTTAATAAGAAAGCCACTTTCTCTAAATCAAGATTGGGGATTAGTCGGGCACTCCGCTTGGTACAATCATTCGGGAAATTTTGGACGTCATGATGAAAAATTTCTTCAAGCAGGTAGATACCAAGGTTATAAGTGGGAGGATAAACTACATATTAATTGGCAGCAATCTGATCGCCAAGTCTCAAGAGAATTTGCCAGAACAATAGAAAAAGATATGATCTATCTAAACAAAGCTAATTATATTCTAGTCACTCATTTTGTAACAGATTTTGATTTGCAAATCTTACCAGATCCTAAATTTCAAGAAGACATAGATTATTTTAATGCTTTTATTTCTACTGATGATCTTAAGCCTCTTTATGATAAATATCCCATCCGTCATAGTTTTATGGGACATGTCCACCGCAGACAGAAACTGACTAAGCAAGGATGTAATTATTATTTAACAAGTTTAGGAACACCTAGAGAGTGGGAAGAGGGATCGACTTTGTTGGACAATCTAAAGGAAGCTTTGAAGGTTATTGAGATAGGAGAGTAGAAATGGAAAAATATCGTGATATACATATTATGCCATTAAGTAATGATGAGTCCTTAGTTATTGCTTGTGACACTTCAGCTTCAATCGGCCAAAAAGAAGCTGATGTTTTAAGCGTTTCACCCCAAATTACTGCAGCTTTTGCTGTTCGCGTGGTACTTATGGAGGTTCTTTCTGTAAACGCCCAGCCACAATTATTAATAAATATGTTTGGCAATGAAATGAATCCAACTGGAGATTTAATGCTTGATGGTATAAAAAAAGAACTGGCATTAGCAGGTCTTTTTGATTTAGCAATGAATGGCTCAACTGAGGAAAATATGCCAACTAAGATGACATCCCTTGGACTCACCTTGCTTGCAAAGGCCAAAATCGCTGATTTAAAAATAAAAAAAGTCCAACCAGGGGATCAAGTCTATCAAATAGGAAAACCTTTAATGGGTCAGGATTTAATTGACCAGGTCGATCAAATAGTTAGTTATCAAGAGCTTTACCACTTATTAAATCTTAAAGATGTCATTCATGAAATAGTTCCAATTGGGTCTCAAGGTGCGATTGCTGAAGCACAGCAAGTGGCTAAATTTAACCAACTTGATTTTAGATTAGGTCAAGATTTACCTCAATTTTATCAATCAGCAGGGCCTGCAACATCGCTCTTAATTGTAATAAAACCAGCTTTTAAAGCTAATTTATTGACAGTTTTTAAAGATATTAAATGGGTGGGTGAGCTATATTGATTGAGTCTATTATTTTATATTTTCAATTTTTTACAGCAATCCCAATTAATCAATCAGTCGATCAAGCAGCTACTAAATTAAAAAAAGGGGTAATCTATTTCCCAGCTTTTGCTTTTATATATGCCGGAATCTTTGCTTTGTTCTTTTTTTTATTTCGTAACTTTTTCTCATCCACCATCGCATGGTCTCTATTAATTATCTTGGATATTTTACTAACTAGAGGCTTTCATTATGATGCTTTGGCTGATACTGCTGACGGACTATTATCCTCTAAAAAAGCTGATGAGATGGTTCGAATTATGAAAGATTCAGCAATTGGAGCCAATGGTGCTTTGATCTTAATTTCGACTATTTTACTTACCTTTGTTTTAGGAAGAGAGTTTTTAATTAATTATTTTGAAAATGAAATAGTCTTTGTTATTGCTTGGGCTGCCAGTGGTCGTAGCTGTTTACCCTTAATGTTTTATCAGTTAGTGTATGTTGGTGATAACCCCAATGGCTTAGGTAGTCTTTTCCTAGGCGTTTCTACTTGGAAAATTGTGGCCAGTCAGATTTTAACAATGGCCTTCTTTTTCCTATTAGGGTGGCCGTATCTACTTAGTTATATAAGTCTTTTGCTTACCATGTATTTTTATCGCTATTTCGTGTATCATAAAATTTCAGGTATGACAGGAGATACCATGGGAGCTGCTGCTTTAATTGGTCAAATCATTTATATGCTGTTTGTTTTACTTCTTTTTAATAAGAATTAGGATTGTTATTTTCTTTAATAATTATGCTATAATGATGCTAAGCTCTTTGATAATTAAGATAGAATAGGGGAAGCACGTGAGAATCGTGCGCAGTCCCTTGCTACTGTATGGATGAAAATCTAAGTCAGATTACCTATTTTATCAAGGATGATTGTTATTTCTCAAGGTCTCGTAACAAGGTTCGTTAACAAATACGTTTATTAACCAGACAAGTAGCCTAGTCTGGTTTTTTTAAGGAGGTAAGATGAAGGCAAAAGATTTAGTAACCCTTGCTCATATGATGTCATTGTCAATCATCTTAGCACAGTTCAAGCTATTCTTGACAGTAGCTTTTGATTCAAGTCCAGCTTTTATACTCTTGCTAGCTATGAGAAGATCTGCTGGCGCGATAGTTGGTGCTATAGGACATTTAACAACGGCAATGAGCTCAGCTTTTCCCTTAAGTATTCCACTTATCTTTTATTAATGGCACTTATGATACTAGCTCAGATTAATTTTGTTATGATTTATCGTAAATTTAAATCTTTGAAATATGGCCGGTTATTCTTCCAACTCTAGGCGCCTGCTTGTTTAATGTTTTATTACCACTTCTATGTTTTCAACCGATTTTAGGGGCTGCAATGCTGGTAAGTTTCTTTTGGCCCTTAAAGCTAGCTACTCTTGCTAATATATTGTTAGCTTTGCGACTTTTTGAAGGTCTAACAAAAATAAATATATCGATGTTTAGGAAGTGAGTGAATGGGGGAAATTATTTATTATACTGGAGGAGCTAAATCTGGTAAATCTAGATTAGCTCAAGAAGAAATTTATAGACGAAAGCTTCAAAATATTGCTTATATAGCAACCCAAGCCAATAAGTTTTCTGATTCAGAAGTAAAAAGGAGTATTGAAAAACATCGTTTATCAAGACCCAAAGATTGGGATACTTATGAACAGGCTCATGATTTGGATCAATTGGTTAAGCAACTTTCAAATAATTATCAAATTGCTTTAGTCGATTGTATGACGGTTTGGCTAACCAATATTCTTTTTGATAAATGGCAATTCTTAGCTAACAATCAAGAACTATCTTTTGATGAGTATGTCAATGAACTAAAGGGTGAGCAAATCCAAAAGCTAGAAGATTTTGTTATGGAAGAGCTTAATGCTTTTTTAAAAGAAATAAAAGCTTCATCAACGGATTTTATCATTGTGTCAAATGAGCTAGGTCTAGGATTAGTTCCAGAGTATAAACTCGGGCGCATTTTCAGAAATATTCATGGTTTAATGAATCAAGAAATTGCCAGACAAGCGAACTTAGTTTATTGGGTGGTTTCAGGAATTGCAGTGAATATAAAGTAAAAAAAATTTAAATAAATAAAGGAGAAAATTAAATGAATAAAAAAATTGCTGTTTTAATGATGTTTGTGATGACTCTGTTTACCGGACAAATGGTATCTAGTGAAGAAACGACGGTTCTCACATTGACCGATATGGTTGGTAGAGAAGTTGTGCTTGAAGAGGGACCCGTTGATGAAATTGTTACTTTAATGCCAGCAGATGCTGAGATACTCTTTGAAATAGGAGCGGGAGACACTATTGTGGGTCGAGGAACTTATGTAGACTTCCCGGCAGATGAAGTGGAAGAGATTCCAGCTATCGCTACTGGTGAAAATTTAAATATTGAAGAAATTATTGCCCTAGACCCAGAAGTGGTTGTGATGACTGCTATGTCCTTAACTGAAGATCAAATGACTGCTATTGAAGACGCAGGAATTACCGTCTTGGTGACAGATGCCCAGACAATTGAGGAAGTCTATGAAGCAATCGATTTGCTCGGTCAATTAGTTGGTAAAGAAGAAGAAGCAGACCAATTAATTGAAGAAATGGAAACAGTCTTTAAAGAGTTTGAAGAAAAAGCTGACCAAGAAGAAGAATCTAAGAGTGTTTATTATGAAGTTTCTCCGCTAGAGTTTGGCTTATGGACTGCTGGTTCTGAAACCTTCATGGATGAAATTGGACAGATGTTGAATTTAGAAAATGTTTTTGCAGATCAAAAATCCTTTGTTGAAGTCTCAGAAGAACAAGTTTTATTAGCCAATCCACAAGTAATCATTACTACTTCTCTTCCTATGGATGAAGAGGCTCCTTCTCCTGAAGAAGAAATTATGCAACGCAAAGAATGGGATGACCTTTCAGCTGTAAAAAATGATAAAGTTTTTGCAGTAGACAATTCTGCTTTCACTAGACCTGGACCGCGCTTGATGGATGCTGTCAAAGAATTATATGATCTAGTTTATGGCACAGAATAAGAGCTGGCAGCTTTCACAATCAGCTAAAAAAAGTGTCGTAAAATTAGTCCTGATGGTGTCAATAACTCTCTTAATACTAGCTATGGCTTTGATTATAGGAAGTGTGAAAATTTCTTTTACTGACTTGTATCAAGTGCTAGAAAATCAAGTCTTAAATCAACCAATGACCGACTTGGAACAACAGGCAACCATCTTACTTGCTGTTAGACTACCTCGTTTACTCACTGCTTTTTTAATCGGCATGGCCTTTTCTTTGAGTGGAATGACCATGCAAAGCTTGTTAATGAACCCCTTGGCTGATGGCTCTACCTTGGGAGTTTCAGCTGGAGCAAGCTTGGGTGCTGGCATTGCTATCGTCATTGGGATTCCTTCCTTTATCCAAAGGCAAGGAATCTTTTTGATGGCGGTGATCTTTGCTTTTGGATCACTCGTATTGATTTTATCTTTTTCTTATTATTTGGATAAACAGTTAAAGAATATGACTGTTATCTTAACTGGAATCGTCTTTACCATGCTGGTCTCTTCATTAATGAATATTTTAATGATTATTAGCAAAGAAAAGCTGCCTTCTTTAGTTTTTTGGACTTTAGGGTCGCTTTCAGGCTCCAGGTATACCGATGTTTGGGTAATGGGTGTTTGCGTCATAATAATGGGTGGCTATATTGTTATGAAATGGCAAGAATTGAACGCTTTTTCAATGGGGGAAAACATCGCAAGAAATATTGGGATAAACATAGTCTCTGTTCGAATTAAATTGTTTATTGCCACTTCCATCTTGATTGGTGTTGCTGTTTCAATAGGCGGTTCGATACCTTTTGTAGGTTTAATAACCCCCCATATTAGTCGTTTAATTGTGGGCTCCAATCATAGACGTTTGATTCCTTGGACTCTATTTATTGGTGGTAACTTTATGGTGGTAACCGATTTATTAGCTCGCACCATTGCCTCCCCCCTTGAAATACCAATAGGGGCAATCACTTCCTTATTTGGCAGCTGTATTTTTATTCTTATCTTTGCTAGGGGGAAGCGTAATGCTTAAAGTTAATAAACTCAAAATGGAATTAGATAAAAAAATAATTTTACATGACATTAATTTTGAAGTAGCCGAGGGTGATTGGTTGATGATTTGTGGACCAAACGGATCAGGAAAAACCTCATTAATAAAAGCTCTATCTGGTCAAAATCCCTACACTGGAGAAATTGAGATCTATGGCAGCAACCTTCGGCTTTTAAAAAGCAATCAAAAGGCAATGATTTTTGGTGTTTTAGACCAACATCCTGGTTCAGACTTTGATTTTACTGTAGAAGAATTAGTGCGTATGGGACGCTACCCACATCTTAAAGGCTGGTTTAAGAGCTGGACAGACATAGATCAAGAGGCGCTTGAAAGAGTCCTGCTTCAAACCAATCTATATCAAAAGCGTAAGCGATCAGTTCAAAGCTTATCAGGAGGAGAAAGGCAGCGAGCATACTTAGCTCAACTTTTTTTACAGGATCCTAAGTTATTAATATTAGATGAACCAAGTAATCATTTAGACTTAATATATGAGCAAAACCTTTTTAGAATACTTAAAGAGTGGTTGCAGCAGCCAGGACGATCCATTATTACAGTTATGCACGATTTGAGTCTTGCTAAAAAATATGGAAATCGGGCTCTATTGTTAAAAGAGGGACATCAAGTAGTTTTTAATGATGTGTCTAAGGCTTTGTCTTCAGAAAAATTAAATAGCAGTTATCAAATGGATATTACGAGTTATTTAAAAGAAAAATATCAACAATGGCAATGATAATAACCCCTAAATGTTTTTACGTCAACATTTAGGGGTGTTTTTGAAGGGTGTGAGACAGCTAATAAGATAATATCTGCTTCGATAAAAATTTTGGGCTCTTTTCCATCAGCATAGCGCATGGCAAATTCCACGGCATTAATACGGTCAAAATATTCATGGTTTAACTCGTTTTGAGCACCGATAGTTTGACTTGTTTTTCCGGTAAGTTGTGATACCACTTGAGTAAAGGGTGGTGATAAATTAAAGAAATGTAAATTATTCATTATGCAAAAAGATTCGGCCTCTTTAGCTTGATGATTTTTAGCCTCTTGTAGAACCCCTTGCAAGCGCGAGCTTGTTGAAATGAAGACATATTTGTGCAATAATATATGAACATATGGGAATTGATAGGCTACTGCTTTAGCAACTCTTAAGGTGGTCTCACCAATTGAATCCGATATGATAAAAAATGAAGTGGTAACGGATTTGCTTGATTCCTAATGGCTATCCAGTTAATGAATTAATTTAAGTTTACCATATTTCTTGAAAGAGGTGACAGAATTGAAAGAAGTTAGATTAAATGAAGGTCAGTTAGCTCCAGAAGTTCAACAACTTATTGATCAAGGTTTAAAGACTCTAAAAAAAGAAGGATTTAAAATGACCAAGAAGCGCCGAGAAATACTTTCCCTCTTTGCTGAAAACCAACGCTACCTATCTGCTTTGGGCATTCATAAAGCATTGGAAGAGAAGTATCCGACCATGTCTTATAATACTACTTATCGTAACCTCTATGATTTCGTTGAAGTGGGTATTCTTGAAACGACGGAATACCAACAAGAACAACTATTTCGATATAATTGCCATTTAACTCACGGCACAGACCATCACCATCACCATCATTTTATTTGCACCAATTGTGGTAAAACAATTCTACTTGATGCTTGTCCCATGCAACATATTACAACCGATTTATCTTCAGTTGAAATAAGGAGTCACCGCTTTGAAGTCTTTGGCCTGTGTGCTGAATGTAAAGAAGTATTACAAGATAATCCCGCATAAACTTCACAAAAGTTTTTCTTTGTTCTTGAAAAGCTTTAGATTCATGCTATAATATAGAGAGGACTTTGTTTAGATTATTATTTCTAAGGAAAGGTTACTATAAGCTCGGGGGGAGGGGAACCAGATGTCAAAAACAGTAGTTCGTGATAACGAATCATTGGATGACGCTCTTCGTCGCTTTAAGCGTAACGTTTCTAAAACCGGTACTTTGAGAGAGGCTCGTAAGCGTGAATTTTACGAAAAGCCAAGTGTTCGACGTAAAAAGAAATCAGAAGCAGCTCGTAAACGCAAGTTTTAAGCGTATCGCCTAAGCAACAATATAGAATAAAATATTCTGTTTAAAAAGAATCAGTTTTCTGGTTCTTTTTTATTTTTAAAAAATATCATAATAAGTATTAATATATCGGTCTTTTATTCCATTTTATAAGCATTTTATGGTAATCTTAACTTAGTTTATTAATAAAGGAGACGACTATTTGAATAACAACGAAAAATTCTCAAAACAAGTCACCGTCACAAACACAGATTGGCTAATTTCCTTGTTGGGCAATCATGATAAATACATACGTATGATTGAAGATAGTTTCGAAGTAGAAATAACCAACCGCGGTGAAATAATTAACATTATTGGTGAGCGTGAAGAGACAGTGGAGTCTGTTCGTCAAATCCTCCTAAACCTTATTCAACTTTTGGAAAGGCGAATCACCCCTCGATCCATGGATGTCATGACAGCCATTAAAATGGCAAAAAGTAATAAATTAGATTTTTTTCTCAACCTTTACGAAGAAGTGGTGGGTCGTTCTGCAGATGGAACAGCTATTCGTGCCAAAAACTTTGGACAGTTACAATACGTTAGAGCTGTTAACCGACAAGACGTTGTCTTTGGTATGGGACCTGCTGGAACTGGAAAGACCTACTTGGCTGTTTTGATGGCTGTCCAGGCTATGCGAGAAGGTAAAGTGAAAAAAATAATACTGACACGCCCAGCAGTCGAAGCTGGAGAAAACCTTGGTTTCTTACCAGGTGATTTGAAAGAAAAAGTAGATCCTTACTTAAGACCAATATACGATGCCTTATATAACATTTACGGAACGGAACAAACCAACCGTCTAATGGAAAGAGGCATTATCGAAATTGCGCCATTGGCTTATATGAGAGGTCGAACCCTAGACGATGCTTTTGTTATTTTAGATGAGGCTCAAAATACAACAATTGCACAAATGAAAATGTTCTTAACTCGATTAGGCTTTGGCTCAAAAATGATTATAAATGGCGATCAGTCACAAATTGACCTACCTAAAGGGGTAAAATCTGGATTGATTGACGCCTATCATAAATTAAGAAAGGTTAAACGCATTGAATTTGTATCTTTTGATGAGTTCGATGTGGTTCGTCATCCAGTAGTTGCGGATATTATTAGAGCTTATAGCAAAGAACCCATGATTGAAAACCTTCCAAGGAGAGAAGAAAATGAATCGTCGACTACAGTTACTTCATGAGCGTTTAGGTAAAGTCTTTATACCTCTTATTACATTCATACTATCCTTAGCAATTTTTTTAATTGGCTATCAACACGTCAAACCAGAAGTTTATCACTTTGAATTGAATCAAGTAGCAGATGAAACAATTTTAGCGCCTGTGACGATGGAAGATGTTGAGCAGACAAAAGCCAATCAACAAAGAGCTAAGGATGCTATTAATGATATCTATTTATATCAAGAAGATATCAGGATTCAGGAAATTACGCGGATTGAGCAGTTTTTTGGCTTTGTTCGTGAGGCTCGTAATGGTAAGTACTCACGAGACGGTGTAATTGATTCTTTAAAGAATGCATCTAAAGAAAAGCCACTGGATCAATCTTTTAATGAAAAGGTCAATAATTTACCAACTAAAAAAACCAACTTCGATAATTTATCCGAGGAGCAAAAGCGAACAGTGATTCAAGCACAATTACAAATGGTAGATGAAAATGTTTTTAATTTGTTTGATCAGCTTTCTAACCGCTCAATTGATCAAGTTTTTAAAATCAGTCCCTTAGAACTATCTGAATTACAATCGAATTTAACTGATTTTATATCCGAGAGTCTTGCTCAAGAATTAGGTCCTGATCAAGTTGATAAAGAGTTGGACAAATATCGTTTACAAATCACATCTTCCGATATGTCAGAGCTTGCTCAGCAAACGACTTTAAACTTTTTAGGCGCCTTGATAAAACCAACGATGGTATATTCGGAGTCAGAAACAAATCGCTTAAAGGAAGAAGCAGCTTCCAAAGTTCAAACATCTTATATTCTACAAGGACAAGTTATTGTTCAAGAAGGTCATATTATTAATCAAAATAATATGCGACAACTTGAGATGTTTGGTTACTTGGATGCATCGACTAAGCAATATCTCATGCCAGTCTTTGTTCTATTAATTTTTGTCCATGCTTTTCTATTCGTTTATATCTTTTCTGATAAATTAAATTGGACAGATTTAAGCCGTGCGAATATGCAGGCTACTGCTTATATGATTATTGTTTTTGGGTCGTTGATCATGGCCAAGATGGGACATTTCTTCCAACAGGCAGGTCTAGAGTATGGTATGTTGCTTCTACCTTTGATGATTTTACCAGGATATTTAAAAGAAAAATCTTCCTATAAAGTAACATTGTTAGCATTTCTATTTATTAATATCTTTGCTATTTTTATAGTTAGTGATTTAGACAATCAAACTGTTGTAACCTTCATCAGTTTATTTTACCTATTTACTACCATTGTTTCCGTTTTACTGACTACTTTTTCTGATCGTCAGGCGATGAAAGTAGAAAAAAGAGTGGCCTTAAATATCATTTGGCAGTTCATAATTGCTTTGCCTCTAATGGCTGTTCTTACAATTCCTATATTATCTCGTCAGGCTTTTATCATCCTAATAATGACAATTGCAGCTAATTTACTTGGCTTGTTATTAATCGCTGTTTTTGAACCCTACTGGGAGCAACTTTTATCCAGTCGTTCAGCCATGACGATGAATCAGTTAGCTAATTTAAATCATCCCTTATTAAAATTGTTGATTGAAAAAGCACCGGGAACCTATCATCATTCAATTATGGTGGCTAATTTAGCAGCGAATGCCGTGGAAGCCATAGGCGGGGATTCCTTGACCACCCGGGTAGCCTCTTACTATCATGATGTTGGAAAGACAGTCCATCCCCTATTCTTCGTTGAAAACTTATCTGGAGGCATTGAATCACCTCACCGCATGGTAGGGCCAGATGAGTCTGCTAAAATTATTATTGATCATGTTGCTCAAGGTGTAAAATTATTAGAAGAGTACCGTATGCCTCAGTCTGTTATTGATTTATGTAAAGAACACCATGGCACAACCATGACTAGCTATTTTTATTACCAAGCTAAAGAGCAAAAAATGACTATTAATCCAGAGACCTTTAGATATCCTGGCCCGATTCCACAATCAAAAGAATCCGCTATAGTGATGATTGCAGATTCAATGGAAGCAGCCTCTCGAACAATGAAAGAACATACTCAAAAGAGTATTGAAGAATTACTGGATTCCATAATTGCGAGTAAGATTAACGATGGCCAATTTGCCGATTGTGGGTTGACGGTTGATGAACTAAAAACAGTAAGAAAGTCACTAATTTTAGGGATAGCTAGTATGTATCACACGCGTGTGGAATATCCTAAATAAGGAGAAGAAAATGCAAGTTGAATTAATTGATGAAGGTCAGAGGCTGACTGAAAAACAAAAACAGATTATCTTAGACTTAATTGATCAAGCGGGCTTAAAAATCGCTGCTCCTACTCAAGCAGAATTAGACATAACCATCGTCGATAATCACACCATTCGCCAATTGAATCGCGACTACCGTGGTATTGACCGAGCAACGGATGTGCTATCTTTTGCTTTAATGGAGGGGGAAGAACCAATAGATTGGTCAGTTATCAGCTCAAATGAAGTTCAAGAGCCAATAAATCTTCACTTGGGAGATATTATTATTTCAATCGAACGAGCGCTTGAACAAGCCAGTGAATACAACCACTCTCTAGAAAGAGAGTTGGGATTTCTAGCTGTCCACGGTTTCTTACACTTAAATGGTTATGATCACCAAACCATTGAAACTGAGAAAGAGATGTTTGCAATTCAAGAAGAGGTGCTGAGTGAATATGGACTCACAAGATAATCCTTTTAAGAATTCAAATTTTTTCCAGTCTTTTATTTGTGCCAGCCAAGGATTTTTTCAAGCAATTAAAAGTGAAAGAAATCTAAAAATCCACTTATTTTTTGCTTTAGTGGCAGTCCTTTTAGCCTTTTATTTTAAATTTGAACCACTGAAATGGACGATTTTACTATTAACTATTGGCCTTGTTATCTTTTCCGAATTAATCAATACAGCAATAGAAGCGGTTATTGATTTAATTGTAGCAGACCAATGGCATCCCTTAGCGAAAAAGGCAAAAGATATCGCTGCTGCTTCTGTTTTAATGACAGCAATCATTTCCATTATAATCGGGGCTATACTATTTCTCCCCTATTTATTTTAAAAGGTGACAATTAATCATACTAAAGGAGTTTAAATGAAAAAAGATTTTAAATCGGGTTTTGTAGCTATTCTTGGCCGTCCCAATGTTGGGAAATCAACTTTATTAAATCAAATTATTGGCCAAAAAATAGCGATTATGTCTGATAAAGCCCAAACAACCCGCAATAAAATTCAGGGTGTCTATACCCGTGAAGACTCACAAATCATTTTTATTGATACCCCCGGAATCCATAAACCCAAGCATGCTTTAGGAGACTTCATGATAAAAACAGCCTATTCCTCTTTGAGTGGGGTGGATGCAGTGATTATGGTAGTCAATGCGACAGAAAAAATAGGACCTGGCGATCAATTTATTATCAATCGTTTAAAAGATGTCCAGCAACCAGTCTTTTTAGTTATTAATAAAGTAGATCTGATTGAAAAAAATTTGCTTTTTGATATTATCACTAAATATCAAGATGCTTATGATTTTGATCAGATTATCCCTTTATCTGCACTTACAGGTGAAAATGTCGAAGCTTTATTAGACCAACTGACACTCAGCTTGCCAGATGGCCCCCAATATTACCCGGCTGACCAGGTAATGGATCATCCTGAGTATTTCCTCGTTGCGGAGTTAATTCGTGAAAAGATTTTAATGTTAACACGCGAAGAAATTCCTCATTCAGTAGCCGTCCAAGTCCAATCCATGCAAAAAAATGCTGATGACAAGGTAGAAGTACTAGCTACAATAATCGTGGAACGCAAAAGCCAAAAGGGAATAATTATTGGTGCTCAAGGATCAATGATTAAAAAGATAGGTCATCTGGCACGACGTGATATTGAAAAGCTTTTAGCAACCAAAGTCTATTTAGACTTATGGGTCAAGGTGCAAAAAGATTGGCGGGATCGTCAAAGTAATTTAAATGAATTGGGCTATCAGAGTGAGAATTATTAATAAGGAGAGTGCCAATGAACGAAAAATTTACCGGAATTGTTTTGTTTATTCGGCCGTACCGCGAAAAAGATAGTTTAGTTAAAATTTTTACACGTGAATTTGGTACTAAAATGTTTTTTGTAAGAGGTTTACAGTCACTCAATCATCCCCTTAAAAAGCATTTAATCCCATTGACAGAACATCAATATTGGGGAACTATTAACCAACAGGGTTTGTCCTTTTTGAAAGAAGGTCAAACCCTTAACCTCTTTCGATCCATTCAATCTGATCCCTTTAAGCAAGCGCATGCTGCTTATATAAGTCAACTAGTGGATGCCAGTGTGGATGATAATAGCAAAGATCAACAGCTATTTGATTTTTTCCAAGCTACTCTAAGCAGTCTCAATGAGCGTGAAGATGCCCGGCCTATTCAATTACTTTTGCAACTTAAACTTTTGCAACGCTTCGGGCTTCAATTAAATATGAAAAATTGTGTAGTCTGCGGATCGAGCCAGAGGATTGAGGACTTTTCGATGGTCCATTTGGGTGTTTTGTGTCATAACCATTTAGATAAAGATCCCAACCGAATGCATCTTAGTTCTAAGCAAGTCAAAATTTTACAACTCTTTAATGAAATTAAACTGAATCAATTAGGACAAGTCTCAATTTCAGACCTTTCTTACAAAAAAATTGATGAATTGATCTTCACCATCTACCATGAACAAGTAGGGATTAAATTAAAAGGAGAATCTTATCTCAATCAATTATATAAAGTAGCCGACCAATTGAAAATCAGTAAAAATCAAGGAAGATAATTGACAAAAAGCTTTATAATTAGTAGAATTTTAACAAGCCAAAGCAATTAAAAGAAGATAGTAAAGCGACTCTAGGCAGGTGAAAGCTAGAGCAAATCGAATGGTCCTTTGGGTTAACAAATGAATTTTAAGAGTGCTAGTCTAACTAGAATTAGGGTGGAACCGCGAATTTATTTCGTCCCTATGACCTCCAAAGGGGTCATAGGGACTTTTATTTTAAGAAAGAGGTGTCAAAATGGCAGTTGAATCGTTACAAGATATGATTTTAACCTTGCAAAATTTTTGGTCAAAGAAAGGATGTTTGATCCTTCAATCCTATGATACTGAAAAAGGAGCCGGAACCATGAGCCCCTATACCTTTTTAAGGGCTAATGGACCAGAACCTTGGAATGCCGCTTATGTCGAACCGTCAAGACGACCTGCTGATGGAAGATACGGTGAAAATCCTAACCGCTTATACCAACACCATCAGTTTCAAGTGGTTATGAAGCCTTCTCCTCTTGCTATACAAGAATATTACCTGGATTCATTGATTGAATTAGGCATTGATCCCCTAGAGCATGATATACGGTTTGTAGAAGATAATTGGGAAAACCCTTCCTTGGGTTGTGCGGGACTGGGATGGGAAGTTTGGATTGATGGTATGGAAGTGACTCAATTTACCTACTTCCAACAAGTGGGGGGATTAAAGTGTGATCCGGTAATGTCAGAGATTACTTATGGCTTGGAGCGTCTTGCTATGTATATTTTTGATGTGGAAAATGTTTATGATTTAGAGTGGGCCAAAGGCGTGAAGTATGGCGAAATCTTTTTCCAACAAGAATATGAGCAGTCTAAATATTCTTTTGAATTAGCTGATACTGACTTATTAATGAAGCAGTATGAAGCTTATGAAAAAGAAGCCAACCGTTTACTTGAGGAAAACTTAGTTCATCCAGCCTATGATTATATTTTAAAGACCAGTCATACCTTCAACTTAATGGATGCTAGAGGGATGATTTCGGCATCAGATCGCCCTGCTTATTTAGGACGTGTTCGTAAATTAGCTCGCGGTATTGCTAAGACCTTCGTACAAGAAAGAGAAAAACTTGGATTTCCATTATTAAAAGAAAATAAGAACTAGGAGGATTGCTATGAGAGATTATTTATTAGAAGTAGGAATGGAAGAAATTCCAGCTAGATTTTTATTGAAATTGCGTGATCAATTAGCCGAAAAACTTGCAGCATTTCTTGCAGAAGAAAGAATCAGCTTTCAATCCATTGAAACTTACGCAACTCCTAGAAGATTAGCTCTAAGAGTAGAAGGTTTATCTGATCAGCAATCAGCTTTAGAAGAAGAAGTAAGAGGACCGTCCGTAAAAGTTGGACAAGATAACGAAGGGAATCTGACGAAAGCTGCATTGGGCTTCTTAAAAGGTCAAGCCTGTCAAAAGGAAGACTTATTTGTTAAAGAAGTTAAAGGAACTGACTACTTCTTTGTGAATAAGGTGGCTGAGCAGAAGAAAGTAGAAGAAGTGTTAAAAGCTATCCCAACTGTTCTTGCCAGTATGCATTTCCCAGTTACCATGCGGTGGTCAGATTTAAATTTAGAATATATTCGTCCGATTCATTGGATACTTTCATTACTAGAAGATCAGGTGATTAACTTTGAATTTGCTGGTATTCAGGCGAATAATTTTTCACATGGTCATCGTTTTCTAACTAAAAATGACAAAGTTATAATTAAAAATAGTCGTGACTATGAAAACGCACTAGAAAAGATGTATGTGATTGCCAGTTTTGAAAAACGACAAGAGAAGATTTACCAGCAAATTCAAGCGATTGAAGATGAAAGGGGCTGGGTTATACCGGAAAATGATGAATTACTAGAAGAGGTAACAGCCATTGTCGAGTGGCCAACTGCTTTTTACGGCAGTTTTGAGGAAAAATATTTAGAAATTCCCCAAGAAATGGTCATCACAGCAATGCGTGATCATCAACGTTATTTTTATGTTTTAGATCCTAAAAGCAAAGAATTGTTGCCTTATTTTATTTCAGTACGAAATGGTAATGATCAGCATATTGATCAAGTCATTAAAGGTAATCAAAAGGTATTAAGAGCTCGTTTAGCAGATGGTTTATTCTTTTACCAAGAAGATTTAAAATTATCTTTAAAAGAAGACTTAGCTAAATTATCAAGCTTGAAAGAGCATTTTAAGTTAGGTACTTATAGTCAAAAACAAGAACGTGTTAAACACTTGCTTGAAGAATTGATGGATTTTATCGATTTATCTGCTCAAGATCAAAAGACCATTTTGCGTGCTAGTGAGATTTACAAGTTTGATCTTGTGACTCAAGCGGTAAATGAGTTTGCCGAATTACAAGGTGTCATTGGTGGGATTTATGCCAAACATTATGGTGAAGAAGATAGTGTAGCGCAAGCAATTGCTCAGCAATACCTACCAACTTCGGCTGGAGGGAAATTACCTGATAAACCTGCGGCTGCCGCCTTATCGATTGCAGATAAATTAGACAGTCTAATTGCTTACTTCAAAGCGGATATGATACCAACAGGGTCTAATGATCCTTATGCATTAAGAAGACAAGCCATGGGATTAATTGACATTCTTTTAGACCAATCTTGGAATATCGATTTAAAGAGCTTGTTAGTGAAGATTAACCATGAAGATGCTGATTCAGCAGCCGATTACTTAAATGATTTGCTTAGTTTTATAGAAGCTCGGATTCAAGTTAGATTAGGTAATCTAGGAATGGATTACGATATTATTCAAGCAGCACTCGCACAAAAACAACTAAATCCTGTAAAAATAAAAGAAACGGCTAAAAGTTTACAAGACTTCAAAGCTGCCAAACCGGTTGAGTTTTCAAAAATGATTGAAAACTTGGCACGAGTAGTTAATTTAGGTGAAAAGGTTAGCGAGCAAGTTAAAATCACTGATAACCTAGCTGAAAGTCAACTAGAAAAGGACTTAATTGAAAAGATAGTGGCAATAGAGGACTTACAAGACACCTCAAGATTAATGGAATATTTTGAAAGCATTAGTCCAATGATTGCTTCATATTTAGAACTACATATGGTTAACGCTGACCAAGAAGCTCTTCGCCATAATCGCTATCAAATGATGTACCAATTAACACAAACAATTCTCAGTCTCATGGATCCTAGAAAAGTGGTCCATAAATAAGAGTAAAGGAGCGATAATAATGTCTACCTTTTTAGATCGCGCAAAAGTGAAGGTAATTGCTGGTAAAGGTGGCGACGGAATGGTCGCTTTCCTAAGAGAAAAATATCGACCAGATGGTGGACCTGCAGGAGGAGATGGCGGCCGCGGTGGCGATGTCATTTTTCGAGTGGATGAAGGCCTTCATACTTTGATGGATTTTAGATACAATCGTCAATTCAAAGCGCATAACGGGGAAAATGGAATGAGTAAGAGTAAATATGGAGCGAATGCAGAAGACCTTTATGTAAAAGTTCCACCAGGAACCTCTGTTTATGACGAAGCAAGCGGTAGACTCATTGCCGATTTAGTGGACCATGGACAAGAAGTAATTGTTGCTAAAGGAGGGAGAGGGGGGCGTGGAAACATACGCTTTGCCACGCATAAAAACCCTGCTCCTTCAATTGCTGAAAATGGAGAACCAGGTCAAGCCTTGGAGTTACAATTGGAACTTAAAGTTCTAGCAGATGTGGGCTTGGTTGGTTATCCAAGCGTGGGCAAATCAACCCTATTGTCCATTATTTCTAATGCTAAACCCAAAGTAGCAGATTATCAATTTACTACCTTAGTACCCAACTTGGGAGTGGTTAAAATTGCTGATGGTCAGGAATTTGTCGTTGCAGACATGCCGGGCCTTATTGATGGTGCTTCTGATGGTGTTGGTTTAGGTATTGATTTCTTACGCCACATTGAAAGAACTAAAACGTTATTACATATTGTGGATATGGCAGCGGTACATGAACGCGATCCCTTTGAAGATTTTTCTTCTATTATGCAAGAGTTAGCTAATTATCATCCTCGTCTTTTAGAAAGACCCATGTTGATTGTGGCTAATAAAATGGATTTAGATCAAGCTAAAGATAATTTAAAAGTATTTGAAGAAAAAATATCTGATTATTATCAGAATTTAAATCTTTCTATTCCAAAAATTTATCAAATTTCAGCTTGCCAAGCCCAGGGAATTGATTCATTGATGCGAGCAACAGCTCAATTAGTTGCCTCCAGTGACTTTATACCCTTGGAGGAAAAAGAAAGTGATCATAAAAATTATACGATCGACGAAAGCCCTGATTTTACTGTTCGTAAACTTGAAGAAGGTTATTGGGAATTAGAAGGTGAAAAGATTATCAAGCTTTATAAAATGACCAATACAGCTCATGATGAAAGTTTACAACGCTTTGCACGTCAACTGCGATCAATGGGTGTCGATCAAGCCTTGAGAGAAGCTGGCGCGAAAAATGGCGATACAGTTTACTTAGAGGATTATCAATTTGAGTTTATTGATTAGGTGGTTTTAATATGCAAAATAAAGTTAAACAAGGGCGTATCCCAATTTTTGACGGTCTTAAGGGAATCGCAATACTGCTAATCATTGCTTATTACTACTTTGAACATATTGTTCCAGGTGGTTTCCTTGCAGTTAATCTATTTCTTTTCATAGCTGGTTTTTTTAACTTTAGACATTTTTATTTAAAAGATATACAAGCTAGAAAAGAGTCCTTTTGGCAATTTATATATAAGCGTTTTGAAAGACTTTTTTTCCCTACTTTATTCGTAGTTTTAACTACGTCTACCTATATTTTACTTTTTAACCGTGATTTTTTATCTAATATTCGGTGGATGGGATTAAGTTCACTCACATTTATTAACAATTATTATCAGATTTTTAATCAACAGTCTTACTTTGTTCAAGCGGCTAATCCAAGTCCCTTTACACATTTGTGGTACGTCTCTTTATATGGACAATTGGTTATTTTAACACCTATTTTAATATTTTTACTTTACAGTTGGCATAAAAAACCTCAAGTAACTATTCGTATGTTATTGATTATTTCAGCCTTATCCGCTTTTTTAATGGGCTATCTTTATAAAGATAACCAAGATCCTACCCGAATTTACTATGACCTTTTAACAAGATTATCTGCTTTTACTCTTGGGGGTTCTTTAGGATTAGCTCTTCCAGTTAATTTATCACCTAAAAAGATTTCATCAAAGAAAATTATGACCATGAATCTTATGGGTTTACTTGCAGTCATTTTTGCTTTCTTCATGATTAAATTCATGTTTGCAACCAAACCTTTTGCTTATCGTTTTGGTTTAACTTTGTTTTCTTTGATTTCTGCTGTAATTGTTGTTTCAAGTATTCATCCAGCAACTATTTGGAACAAAATCTTTCGTTTTAAACTATTTACCTGGATAGGCCAACGATCTTTTTCTTACTATCTATGGTACTATCCTGTCTATCTTTTAATGCCTCAAAACATTAGCTTTATGAATAGGTCTCCATGGTTAAATTATGGTTTTCAGTTGCTTTTGATCATTATTTTAGCTGAAATTACTTACCAATTATTTGAAAAGCGCAGAATTAGTCTTCCAATTGGACAAGACTTTAATTGGCGCAAAATGAAGCATCAATTTGATTATTTAAGCTCTCACCCTCAATCATTAAGAGTAGTGAAATTTATCACAGCGTGTTATATTTTTAATGTCGTGATGGGGGTCATCGCTCTGGCTATTTCTTCACCAGCTAAGGGTGTAGAATCAAGTAAGGAAATTCAAGCCATTATTGAAAACAATATGAATATTGCTGAAGAGTCAAGAAAAACTGAAGAAAGACAAGTAGTTGTTAATAATATCGAAGGCTTAGATCAAGAAGTCTTACTCTATGCTAATGCATTGGAGATAACTTTCATAGGGGATTCAACTTTAGCTGCAGCCACCGAGCGCTTGAATGATGTATTTCCCAAGGCTGTTTTTGATCCGAAAGTCGGTCGACAACTTTATGAATCTTATGATACGGTATATGGTCTCAATCAAACAGGCGGATTAAAGCCTACTGTGGTAACCATGTTAGGCTCTAATGGAACATTTACAGTTGGTCAAATGGATGATTATATTCAAGCAGTCGGTCTAGACCGTGATCAGTATTATGTCAACGTTTTGGTTGATCGCATTTGGACAGATGATGCTAACCGTCAATTGGTAAGAGCGGCTCAAGAATATGGAAATGTTAGAATTATAGACTGGGCGAATTATGCCCGTGGACACGCTGAATGGTTTGCTGAAGATGGCGTTCATCTAAATGATGAGGGATCATTGGAGTTATCCAAATTTATCGCTAAGGAGATATACCGTCAGCGCTAGTCATAGAAAGAGGTTGATGGAAATATGAAATTACATTTTTTAGGCACAGGTGCTGGGATTCCATCCAGACAAAGAAATGTTTCTTCGCTGGCTTTAAAGTTATTAGATGAGTTGAATGAAATCTGGTTATTTGATTGTGGAGAAGCAACCCAGCATCAAATCTTGGAAACAACCATTCGACCTAGAAAAATAACTAAAATTTTTATTACTCATCTTCATGGAGACCATATTTTTGGCTTGCCAGGACTTCTAAGTTCAAGATCTTTTCAAGGTGGAGAAGACTGTTTAGAAGTTTATGGACCTAAGGGGATAAAAGATTTTATTAAGATTTCCTTAAAATATTCAAAATCCAAACTTGCATACAGTTTAAAAATAACAGAGTTGGTAGACCGAGGTGGCGAGTTAATCTTTGATAATGGCTGGAAGGTTAATTATTTACCTTTAGAACATGGGATTCTTTCTTTTGGCTACCGAGTAGAAGAACCAGATTTACCTGGTCAACTTTTAGTTGAAGAGTTGAAAAAATTTGAGATACCTAATGGTCCAATTTATGGTCAACTCAAACGCGGAGAACGTGTTCAATTAGAAGATGGCAGATGGATAGATGGCCAGAATTTTCTTGCTCCGGATCGACCTGGTAGAATCGTTACCATTTTGGGGGATACCCGTTATTGTCAGAATTCTAAAGTCTTAGCCAGAAAAGCGAATGCTTTAGTCCATGAGGCTACTCATGAAGCAGCGGAAGAAAAAATGGCAAGAGCTTATTACCATTCGACCAGTCATCAAGCAGCCCAAGTGGCTAAAGATAGTCAAGTAGAGGCTCTTTATCTCAATCATATTTCAGCTCGCTACTTAGGCAAGGCTCTCAAGCAACTTGAAAAAGAAGCTTGTTCTATTTTTCCTAACAGTCATCTTGTTAATGACTTTGATGAATATGAAATCCCACTTAATTAATGAGTTTATGATGTGTAAGGAGAATAACGATGTTGTCTAAATACCAATGGCAATTGCCAGAAAATTTAAATGGAAATCAAAACTATCAAAAATTATTAATAGCGGGAGAAGACTATTCGCCCGCTTTTTTAGCAATCTGTTTTAATCGTGGTCTTCATGATCTATCGGCAATAAAAAAAGCCACCGAACAAGAGCCAACTTTATATCATGACCCCTTTGCCTTATATCAAATGGATATAGCAGTAAAACGCATCCATTTAGCCATTGAAAAGGGAGAAAAAATTTTGATTTATGGTGATTATGATGCAGATGGAATCACTTCTTCTTTAATTTTAAAAGAGGCTTTAGATGCTTTAGGAGCTGACAGTCGAGTCTATCTACCCAATCGTTTTAAAGATGGCTACGGTCCCAATATCGATCGTTATCAAGAGTTTATTGAAGAAGGGGTTCAATTAATCATCACGGTTGATAATGGAGTGGCAGGTCATGAAGCAATTGAATTTGCTCAAGAAAAGAAGGTCGACGTTATTGTAACTGACCATCACGAGTTACAGGAAACGCTGCCAGCTGCATATGCCATCATACATCCTCGTCACCCTCAGGGAAGTTATCCTTTTGGAGATTTATCTGGAGCAGGTGTCGCATTTAAAGTAGCAACAGCCATCCTTGGTGAAATACCAATAGAAATGTTAGATTTAGCAGCTATTGGTACGGTTGCTGATATGGTCTCTCTCTTAGATGAAAATCGAACAATTGTTATTGGAGGAATCCATCAGTTAGAAGTTACTCAGCGGCCCGGACTACAGCTTCTATTAAACCAACAATTACAGTCAAAAGATGATATATCTGCCGAAACGATTGGTTTTATTATTGGTCCTCGACTCAATGCTGTGGGACGGTTGGGAGATCCTCGACCGGGATTCGATTGGTTGGCAGCTTTTACCGAGCAAGAGGCTAGTCAGTGGCTTGAGTTTATTGAACAGGAAAATTATAAAAGACAGCAATTAGTCACTCAAATTTATCAAGAAGTTACATCAAAATTAGATGTTTTAAAGGAGTTGCC
The DNA here is from genome assembly GCF_050409425.1 of Facklamia sp. P13064. Lineage (NCBI taxonomy): Bacteria > Bacillati > Bacillota > Bacilli > Lactobacillales > Aerococcaceae > Facklamia > Facklamia sp. P13064. The sequence goes on from NZ_JBNUPM010000002.1 coordinate 47,331, forward strand.
TCGAATTATTTGCCAGACTTCTCCAAATTGGCATCCCGGAGTTTTAGGAATTGTAGCTAGTCGCATTTGTGATAAATACCAGCGCCCATGCCTACTTTTCAACTTTGACAAGAAAAATCATCAGTATAAAGGTTCAGCTAGATCAAAAGAAAACTTTAATCTTTTCAAAAATCTTAGTCAGCTAAAAGGACTATTAAAGCATTTTGGTGGTCATAGCCAAGCGGCTGGTATGACAATTGAAGAAGATAATTGGCAAAAATTTCAGACTGAATTAAGCCAGTTAGCTGATAAACACAAAGATCAAATTTTAGCCAAAACTTCCTTGTCGGTTGATGCTAGACTAAGTTTGACAGATATTAATTTAAAATTAATTGAAGAGATTCAAAAATTAGGACCTTTCGGTATGCATAATCCTAAGCCTATTGTTTTATTTAAGGACTTAAAGATGATTGAAAAAAGAGTAATTGGAGCGAATAAACAACATGTTAAAATGAAATTTAATCAATCAGGCACTGCAAACTCACTAGCTGCCATAGCGTTTAGTATGGCGGATGACTTTGAAGATTGTCAATTGGGTATTCAGTTGGATATGGTTGGAGAACTGTCAATTAACGAATGGAAACAACAAAAAGAATGTCAATTAATTGTCAAAGATTTTAATTTGGAAGGGCAATTGTGGATTGATTACCGAGGGAAAACACATTTTGATAAATTAAAACAGCTGTCTGAGGTGGTTTATTGTTTTCAAGATAAAAAAAATGCGGCACTCTTTTCTGAACAGTTGAAAAACGACTATCAATTGATTAATTATGAAGCATTACCCATTAATTTTAAATATGAAAATCTAGTGTTGATTGAGCCCCCCCAAAATCTTAATAAACTAAAAAAACTTTTAAAGAGTCACGGATGGGAAAAAATTTATTTAGCCAGTGTTGTTGTAGAATCCAGATATTTAGCAGGCTTGCCCCAGCGTCAAGACTTTGCAAAATTGTTCCAACTGCTTAAGCAAGAAGGTAGTCTTCAACTAAAAGATTTACAAGTTCTTTCTAGCTATTTATCAATTCCATTAATAAAAATAAAAACAATGATTGTGGTGTTTTTTGAGGCGGGTTTTGTTACAATAAAAGATGGACTTGTAATCATGAACCAGCTTAAGCAAGCCAACAAACTTGATTTAATGGAGTTGCCTGCCATGAGCAAGTATCAAGAAGCCATGGAAGCAGAAAAATTATTGAATTTTCAAACACTTGATCAAGTGAAAAGCTGGATAAATAAGGAGACTTAAAATGGATTATACAAACTATATCGCTCGTGTTGATAATTACCCAGAAGAAGGTATTATTTTCCGTGATATCACACCTCTCATGGGAAATGGTCCCGCTTTTGAAGCAGCGACTCAAGAGATAGTAGACTATGCTAGAGAATTAAAGGTGGACATGGTCGTAGGGCCTGAAGCGCGTGGTTTTATTATTGGATGCCCAGTTGCTTATGCGCTTGGAGTGGGCTTTGCCCCTGTCCGTAAAAAAGGTAAACTTCCTAGAGAAACAATTGAAGTAGACTATAGTTTAGAATACGGATCAAATGTCTTACAAATCCACAAAGATGCTATTCAACCGGGCCAAAGAGTCTTAATAACCGATGATTTATTAGCAACAGGTGGAACCATTCAAGCAACTATCCAATTAGTGGAAAATCTTGGAGGAATTGTCGCAGGGTGTGCTTTTCTTATTGAGTTAGATGACTTAAAAGGAAAAGAGAAGTTGGGAGATCACAAGTATTTCACACTAATGCACTATTAGAAATAAAAAGAGCCTAACCAGTTTTAATCTCTGGTTAGGCTAATCTTTAATTGAGTTGATTAGAAATAGCGATTAAGACTAACTACTTTGCCTAAAATTGAAACGTCGGGCAAGATAATATCGTCCATGGTATCATTTTCAGGGCGAAGTACGATATGATCTTTTTTCTTATAAAAAGTTTTACATGTTGCTTCATTATCTTCAGTCATAGCAACAACGACTTCACCATTATTGGCAGTTGCTTGTCTGCGGACGGTGATGATATCGCCATCCAAAATGCCAATATTAACCATGGATTCACCTTTAATGATCAGCATAAATAATTCGCTTGAATCATATTGAAGATCGGTAGGCTTAGGATAATATTCCATAGCTTCTTCTTCAGCAAGAATCGGAGCACCTGCGGCAACATAGCCGAGTAAAGGTACTTTATCGGATTTGATGCCCAATTTTTTAATTCCCAAGGCCGTTATTTCAATCGTCCTTGTTTTACTGGCAGATCTTTCAATCAGTCCACTTTCTTCTAATCGGTCAAGATGACCGTGGACAGTGGATGGAGAAGAAAGTCCAACACGCGCTCCAATTTCGCGAACAGTGGGTGGATAACCATTTTCATTGAGTAATTCATAAATAGATTGTAGCACGTTTAATTGCTTGGTCGTTATCTTAATCATTTCACTCACTCTTTCTATAGGATAATTTAATTGTAGCAGAAGTAGAATTATAAATCAAACAAATGTTCGTAGCAAAGGAGGAACGCTATGCTTTCATCTTCAAAACTAGCAAGAATTAATGAGTTAGCTAAACTTCAAAAAACTAAAGGCCTTACGGATTCAGAAAAAGAAGAACAGAATCAATTAAGACAAGAGTACTTAAAAGTCTTCAGACAGCACATGGTAAGACAGGTTGAGGGAGTTAAAATTGTCGATTCAGATGGAAATGATTTAACACCTGAAAAAGTTAAAAGAATTCAAAAAGCTAAAGGAATGCATAATCGTAAAGATTAATAGGTTAGAGTATTTAATCGGTTAAATTTTTAAAAGGAGAGATGGTATGTCAACATTTTCATGGGTTTTAATTGTTATTTTAGCATTGGTAGCAGGAGCAGTGTTAGGTTTCTTTATTGCTCGGAAGTATATGATGAATTATTTTAAAGAAAATCCACCTATTGATGAGCGCATGATTACGACTATGATGGCGCAAATGGGGCAAAAGCCTTCCAAGAAAAAAGTTCAGCAAATCATGCAGTCTATGAAGATGCAATCGAAATAGCTTTGTTTGAAAATATGTTTTTTCTTTCACAATTTTTGTTACTGTTTTCTGTCCTTAAGGAGCAGAAAAGGCGCAGAAAATTAGGTTTTCTTTAATCAAGTATACAATAAATTATTTTTAAGATTAAAAACCTCCTCCCTAGAGCAGCTTAACGACAGCTTCAAGGGTAGGAGTTTTTTTATAAAGCGTAATAATTATTTCTTTTTAGCAGGAACATAGCTAAAGCTTGGGTCTAATTGATGATCCAAATTATCAAAAGCCTTGGCCAATTCCTGGTCTATTTTAGCTAGTTGATCTTTATTATAATCTAATTCAGGATTATATTTAATGGCAGGTCCAAAAGCTATTTTAGCTCCTTGTCTCTTAAAGAATGATTTAAAGTCTAAAGGTGGTTGAATAGCAATTGGGATGATGTCTTTTTTTGAAAGACGTTGAATGAAAGCAGTTCCACCTTTAATTTCAGTTGTGTACCGACTACCAGAAGGAAAGATACCTAAATTCAAATTTTTTTCAGTTAATTGTTTGACGGCTATTTTGATCGTTTTAGGACTAGGTTTTTCTCGATTAACTGGAAAAACATGTGCCTTTCGTAAAATGCTAGCTAACAAAGAATTATGAAAAATTGATTCTTTTGACATAAAAGAAATTTCAAGTGGATAAAGTGCAATGGCCAAGTATAATGGATCCCAAAAAGAGCGGTGAGTGGCTGCTAGAATAAAAGTTGATTGATTGGGATCGGGAATGTTTTCTTTGCCAATTATATAGGATTTCCCATTAAAAAGACGAAAGAGACAGCGTAAAATGGCTACGGCAAACTGATAAAAAGTCATATTCAATTTCCTTTCAGTTACAATGTTTGTTATTATTTTACCAAGATTCAATCAAGATTCAAGTCAGCATATTCTTAAGGATTTATCAAGTTTTTTTATAGGAGGAATGAATGATGTTTAAAATATTGAATTTCACTATTTTATTGTTAGTTAGTCTTACTTTTACAAGAAACGTTATAGCTAATGGTAGCTTAGGAGGGGTCTATTTAATTGAGACATACCCTATCAAGGAAAATTTATTTATACAAGGATTTGAGCTTGATCAAGAGGCCCAACTCTTAATCGGCACAGGTTTATACGGAGAATCAGCTTGGGGTTATTTTAATTGGGAAAAAGGCTTGTTAGACCGCTCCATTGGATTAGATAACCAATACTTTGGAGAAGGGATTTCTTTGCGTGACAATGAACTTTGGCAGTTAACTTGGAAAGAGGGCAAAGTTTTCAAATGGGATGTAAAGACCAAAGAACTAGTCAACACTTATGAAATAAAAGGTGAAGGATGGGGATTAGCTTATAATGAGGAAAAAGATCTGTTCTACTTGTCTGATGGGTCATCAACTATCTATACTTATAATCCTGACAACTTTAAATTAGTTGATCAAGTGGAAGTGAATTTAGAAGGAGAGCCATTAGATCAGTTAAATGAGTTGGAATATGCCAATGATGCAATTTACGCTAATATTTGGTATGATAATCGCATTGTTAAAATTGATCCTCAAAGTGGTCAAATACTTAAAACATATGATTTGACTCCTATGCTCGATCAGTTGGATCTTACAGCAGAACAAAGAGAAACAATGGATGTCTTAAATGGGATTGCTCATATTGAAGCGGATCAATTTTATTTAACTGGAAAAAATTATCCATTAATTTTTAAAGTGGAATTGAAATAATAGAAAGGAAGGTAAATAGTGGCTGCTATAACTTATGAATTAATCAAAGAAGAAAAACATACGGGAGCTCGATTAGGGATACTTCATACTCCACATGGCTCATTTGAAACCCCCATGTATATGCCGGTAGGAACATTAGCTACCGTCAAATCATTATCACCTGAAGAGTTAAAAGATATGGGAGCGGGTGTGATATTAAGTAATACCTATCATTTATGGTTAAGGCCTGGTGAAGAGATTATTGAGCAAGCAGGCGGGCTTCACAAGTTTATGAACTGGGATCAAGGGATTCTAACCGATTCAGGAGGGTTTCAAGTCTTTTCTCTGAGTGAGATTCGTGATATAGAAGAAGAAGGCGTTCATTTTCGTAATCATATTTCAGGAGAAAAATTATTCTTATCTCCTGAGAAAGCCATTCAAATTCAGAATGCTTTGGGATCAGATATTATCATGTCCTTTGATGAATGCCCAGATTATCATCAGCCTTATGATTACGTTAAAAAGTCGATTGCTAGAACTAGTCGTTGGGCAGAAAGAGGATTAAAAGCACATCAAAATCCTGAAAAACAAGCACTCTTTGGCATTTGCCAAGGGGCAGGTTATAAAGACTTGCGCTTACAACACGCTAAAGACATGATTGCTTTAGATTTCCCAGGCTATTCCATTGGCGGCTTATCAGTGGGCGAGACTAAAGAGGAAATGAATGAAGTCCTAGATTACTTAATGCCAGTTTTTCCTAAAAACAAACCACGCTATTTAATGGGGGTTGGTTCTCCTGATGCCTTAATTGATGGTTCCATTCGTGGTGTGGATATGTTTGATTGTGTCTTAGCTACTCGCATTGCTCGAAACGGTAGCTGCATGACTTCGCAAGGAAGATTAGTGGTGAAAAACGCTAAATATGCACGTGATTATAGCCCCATTGATCCTAAATGTGACTGTTATACCTGTCGTAATTATAGTCGCGCTTATATTCGCCATTTAATGAAGAGTCAAGAAACCTTTGGGTTACGTTTAACTTCGATACATAATACCCATTTCTTATTGCAATTGATGCGTGATGTTCGTCAAGCCATTCGAGAAGATAATTTATTAGAGTTTCGTCAAGCTTTTCGTGAAGAATATGGTTATAACAAACCAAATGCTCCAGAATTTTAATGGAGAAAGTCTTAAAAAACTGTTATAATATAAGAGATATTTAGAGGAGGAATTTTTAATGGGAAATAGTTATTTTGCTTTTTTACCAATGCTTATTATGTTCGCTTTATTTTACTTTATGTTGATTCGTCCCCAAAAAAAAGCGGCCGATGCAAAGCGCCAAATGATTGAGGCAATGCAAGCAGGTGATGGAGTAGTTACAATTGGGGGATTGCATGGAATAGTAGATGAAGTAAAACAGCAAGAAGGCCTTGTTGTAATTGACTGTGAAGGTATATATTTAACCTTTGAAATCAGTGCGGTAGCAAATGTTCTTAAGAGTGCGGGTACAAATGATGAAACCGTCTACTCTTCTGAAAATAAAACCACTGTTGAAGGGAAGTTAGAAACGGATGCTAATGTGTAAGTCTTAGCATCTTAAATGAATAATTGAAACATTTATTAGTAGGTAATTATTACTTATTAATAAATGTTTTTTCACTTATTCTATCTAGCTTTATAGTATTATTATTAGGATATGAAGCCTTTAGGAGGCTAAATATGAGATATGGCTTACTTACTTTCGATGATCCTAAACCGGATACAAGTCGCAAAATATTACATGTGGATATGGATGCCTTTTATGCTTCCATTGAAATTCGTGATAATCCGTCCTTAAGCAATCAACCTGTAGTTATTGCTAAACATCCAAAATTAACTAATGGACGGGGGATTGTGACCACTTGTAATTACATAGCGCGTCAATACGGTATTCATTCTGCAATGTCTTCTTTGGAAGCTTATAAGCGCTGTCCTCAAGCTGTTTTTATCAAAGGCAATATGGCTTATTACCGCTCGGTTTCGCAAGAAATTCGCAAAATTTTTTATCAATACACTGACCAAGTGGAGCCTCTATCCTTAGATGAAGCCTATTTGGATGTATCGAAAAATCATATAAAGGAAGAATCAGCTTTAAAAATCGCTCGTCTTATCCAGGCTCAAATTTATGAAGAAATTCATCTAAGTTGTTCAGTAGGAGTTTCTTATAATAAATTTATTGCTAAACTGGCTTCAGATTTTCATAAACCGAATGGTATTACCTTGGTTTCTCCGGATGAAGCCATACCTTTTCTTCATGCGCTCCCAATTAAAGATTTCTATGGGGTAGGCGCTAAGTCTTTAAGTATTTTTGAAAGCCATAACATTAAAACTGGCTCAGACCTAGCAAAGTTTTCACTCGAAGAATTAATTGCTAAATTTGGAAAAATGGGACACTCACTTTATTTTAAGGTTCGAGGTATTCACAATGTGCCTGTCAGTCAAAATCGGCAAAGAAAATCGATGGGAACTGAACAAACCTTTCAAACTTTCCTTTTAGATGAGGAGGTTATTAAGGAAAAAGTACGCCAACTAGTAGTGAAAATATCGCAAGATCTAAATGCTAAAGATTTATATTGTCAAACGCTCACTCTTAAGATACGTTACAGTAATTTTGAAACAGTGACCAGGCAAGACAGCTTTGCCTATCCAACTAATGATCGTTATCAATTAATGAATAAAGCTATAGAATTGTGGGAAGATCACGGTGAGGCAAATAGAGAGATTCGTTTATTAGGAATATCAGTATCCAAGTTATTAGACCCTCAAAGTGAACCCTTACCCATTCAATTAGATATTTAATAGAAGGATATAAAATGGAAGGGTTTCTTCAACTGAACCCATCTTTCAGTCGGGTATAGTCGGCATAGGAACATGTTTATGTACTGTATTTGCTGCATCTTTTGTTTTTTAGTAAAGAAAGTAGACAATAAATTACTAGCCATGATGCAGGGATTAGCAGGTGAAATTATGGTGGCAGCTTCTTTCTGGTTACTTTTAGCTCCTGCTTTAGAATAACTTGCCAGTGTTGGTTTTAAAATTCCTGAACGGTTTCCAGCAGCAGTTGGCTTTTTAGTTGGTGGTGTCTTCTTACGCTTAATGGATCAGTTTGTTCCGCACTTGCATTATGCTGAAGACTATGATTTTCGTTCGAGTGGAAGAATTAATTCCAGAATCACAAACAGAAGGCAATACAGACTTAGCAACCATGAGTTTTATGGTAGGTTTTGTTATTAAGATGGTTTTAGATGTGGCTTTAAGATATATTATTAATAAATAAGATTTTGAGGTGATTCTTTGGGAACTAAGCATGAACGCATTATCCAATACATTCAATCCTTGCCCATAGGAAACAAAATTTCTGTCAGAGGCATAGCTAAGCAATTGCAAGTGAGTGAGGGAACTGCTTATCGTGCTATCAAAGATGCTGAAGAAAAGGGACTTGTTTCGACTATTGAACGGGTAGGGACTATACGTATTGAACAGAAAAATCACTTATCAGTCGGCCATTTAACCTTTGGTGATATAATCCCTCTAATTGATGGCGAGGTCTTAGGGGGGGAAAAAGGACTGGATAAACCCCTGACCAAATTCATTATTGGAGCGATGACCTTGCAAGCTATGGAGCGATATTTTGAAAGTCAGACCCTGATTATTGTTGGTAATCGGTCTGAAGTTCACCGACACTCCCTAAAGAATGGTATCGCTGTATTAATAACAGGTGGCTTTAAAACAGACCACGATATTATAAGACTAGCAAACCAAGAAGAGCTACCCATTATAACGACTAGTTATGATACTTATACTGTTGCCTCATTAATCAATCAATCAATCAACGAGCAAATGATTAAGCAAGAAATTGTAACAGTTGAAGAAGTCTATACTCCTATTGAAAGAACGGTATCATTGGAGCCTTCAGATACTATTGAGAATTTTAAGAAGAAATCGAGTGAAACTGGTTTATCAAGATTCCCAGTGGTGACCAATAAGCGTTTAGTAGGAGTCGTAACTGCTAATGATTTAATGGGAAGAGGTAACAGTGTTTCAATTGAACGGGCGATGAGTAAAAATGTCATTACTGTTAAGCCGCATATGAGTTTAGCATCTGTTTCATATAAGATGATTTGGGAAGATATTGAAATGATTCCCGTTGTTGCTGACAACTTGCAACTTTTGGGTGTCGTTTCTCGCCAAGATGTTATGAAGGCCTTACAAAATATTCAACAGCAACCACAAACAGCTAATACCTTCGAACACGATCTGTTAAAACACTTGGTTGAAGTTAACCGTAATGATTTTAAAAATCGTTATGATTATCAGTTTGAGGTCCAACCCCAGATGGTTAATACTTTGGGGACTTTATCCTATGGAGGGCTTTGCGAGTTGATTGCCCAAGTTGCAATTATCAAGGTAAAGGATTTAACAGGTCATAATAATATTCTTGAATCACTTAATCTTAATTATTTCACATTTATTCAATTAGGAAACTTGATTGAATTTCAAGTTGAAATTTCTAACTACAATCGACGTTCGGCAATTTCTCAGGTGAAAGTTTTTGTTGAAAATATTCTGGTCGCTCAAGCAACAGTTGGTTCACAAATGGTAAATAAAAGACAGAAGGAGTCTAACTAATGACAGTTAAGCAAAGCTTAATCGAAAAGTTAATAAGTCTAATTGATCAATATGATCGTATTATTATTCATCGACACATCAATCCAGATCCAGATGCGATTGGTTCACAATTAGGGCTGAAGGCCACAATCAAACATAATTTTCCAGATAAGACGGTCCTAGCTGCTGGCAAGATGGGCAAGGGAATTGAGTGGTTGGGTCGTATGGATAATGTTGACAGACAGGATTATGAAGATGCTTTGGTAATTATTTTAGATACACCAGTTTTTGAACGGATTGACGGAAATGATCACATTCAAAATAATACTTTAATCAAAATAGATCATCATCTGGTAGTTGAGCACTTTGCTGACTTGGAAATTGTTGAAATTCTAAGTTCTTCAACTGCAGAACTCATTACTAAAATGATCATGCATTCTCAAGGTCAATTGACCCTTTCACCACAAGCTGCTACATTCCTATATGCGGGCATTGTCGGTGATACAGGACGGTTCCTCCATTCAAATACCACTCAAGCAACCTTTGAGGCAGTAGCTTATTTGATGGCTCATCAAGCTGAAAATACTCAAATTAACCGCAAGATGAATGAGTTATCACTCAATGAATTAAATTTCCAATCATTTGCCATTGATCAAATTGAATTGTATGAAAAGGGAGTAGCAACAATGACCTTGAAACAAGCAGATTTAATTCAAAGAGGAATGACGGTTGATGGAACCAATGCGGTTACCAATTTACCAGGACGTTTAAAAGAAGTATTAACATGGGTTATTTTTATTGAAAAAGAAGACTCACATGGAGAGTATCGTGCACGTATTCGCTCAAAAGGCCCAAATATTCATCAAGTAGCGATCCAGTTTAATGGCGGTGGTCATGAAATGGCTTCGGGAGCCAATGTTTATGATGATGAAGAGAAAAAAGAGCTAATTGATCAAATGATTAAAGTTAATGCTCAGTTTTTAAAAGATCAAAACATTTAATAATCTAATCGATAAAAAGTTCTTTCCCTTTAACGTGGCACTGCACCCCATAAATGGGACAGAATAAAAAATACCTTTGTTAGGCTGCTTGTTGACGTTTTAATTTGATTTTGAGTGGATCTATCTCGCTAAGTTCTTCGAATCCTTTGCCATAAGTCTATTGTTTACCTCCAGCTTGATTGAAGCGCTAGGTTTGACTTTAACGGTCCCAAGGCCAGCAAGTTTTTACTTGAGATGTGTTCTTAATGTTTCATTCATCTATTATTTGTTTATTAGTCCGGCCTTCATTTTTCATTTCAATACATTTCGATTTTGTTTCTGCAGAGTAAGCTAGGTGATTAACCCTAATCAAACACCTCCATTAAATTCATTTCACACGAATTCAACGGAGGTGTTTTTATGTTTGCCTCACTATTTGGGGGCAGTGCCTAGTACAGGTTAAAGTGAAAGGATCTTTATTTTGTTTTGTTATTCATTAAACCATGAGCGATTGTCCTTTTCGATCAGATAGTCACCTGCTTCTGGTCCGTTAGACTGGGCAGGGTAGAAAGCCAAATCGGGATCTTTTTCTTCTTGCCATAGAGCATGAATGGAATCGATAAATTGCCAAGCATACTTGACTTCTAGGTAGTGAGCGAAATTACTCAGGTCGCCGTTCATACAGTCAAAAAGTAATTTTTCGTAGTCACCTGGTATAACCTTGGTAAGTTCTCGTGGAAGATGATAGCATAAATTGAGCTCTTTAATTTCGTTACGATGGGTAGAATCAGACTGGGATAAGCACAAACGAATGCCAGCATGAGGAGCTAATTCAATTTGTAAATAGTTAGCTGGAACATTTTCAGCTTGCTTCTTATAGATTATTTTAATATCGGTCTGTTTATTATTAAGATGCTTACCTGAGCGCAAATAGATGGGGGTGTTTGCCCATTTATCTTGCTCAATGGCTATTTTTAAAGCCATATAGGTTTCGGTTGTCGAGTCACTGGCAACGTCTTTTTCTTGACGGTAAGCTACGTGACTTTGGTCTTCACTTTGTATGTATTGCCCACGTACCACATGTTTTTTTAAAACTTCTAAGTCAGCATAGTGTTTCAATTGTTTCAATCGATCAATTTTTTTCTGCCTTAAAGCCTCATTACTCCTATTAGCAGGTAGGTCCATAGTGATCAAGGTTAATAATTGCAGGGCATGATTTTGGATCATATCGCGACTGACCCCACTAGTTTCATAATAGGCTCCACGATCTTCGACTCCAATTTCTTCATCTAAAGTGATTTGAATGTGGTCGATATTGGCTGGATCCCATAGGAATTGGCTGAGAAAGTTGTTCATCCGAATGGGTAGAATTTGATTGACAATACTCTTACCTAGATAATGATCAATTCGATAAATTTGATTTTCATCAAAGGACTGAGTTAACTGAGTCTGTAATTCTTCAGCTGTTTTTTCATCATATCCAAAAGGTTTTTCAATAATTAGTCGATTATATCCCTGGTCAGTGAGTAAGCCTTGATTTTTTAACTGACTGGTAATAACTGGGAATAACTTAGGAGATAAAGAAATATAAAAAATCTGATTTCCTTGAGTTTGATATTTTTCTGAGAGAGAAAGAGATAGCTTTTTAAGTTGGTTATACTGTCGACTTTCCTTTACATCATTAGCTTGATAATAAAAATGCGAGAGAAAATCTTCAATGTTCTCATTCGCTTGTTTAGCTTGTGAAAGACTTTCTTTAACCACTTGACGAAAGAATTCATCGTCCCATGCTCGTCTAGCGGTCCCAATTATTGCAAAATGGTCAGCTAAAAAGCCTTTATTATATAATTGATAAAGGGCAGGGTATAATTTACGGTGGGCTAAGTCACCACTAGCCCCAAAAATAGTCATAATTAAGCGATATTCTTTCATCTTTATGATGCCTCCATTTTTACATAGTTTTTATTATATCAAATTAGATCTTGGATTCAAGATTAAGAATCCGTCATATTTTATCAGATAGCTTTATGGTATACTTTTTTACGAATGACGTTATTATAAGCAAAAGAATATATAGAGGAGAAATATATGAATTTTAATGAATTAAATATAAAAGCATTTATTAAGCAAGCACTGGATAGAATATCATTTAAAAAGTTGACCCCGGTGCAAGAAGAAGTGATCCCTCTTGCCTTAAAAGGCGAGAGCCTTATTGTAAAGTCTCAAACTGGGTCAGGAAAAACACATGCCTTTCTTATTCCGTTATTGGAGCAATTAGATCCTAGCGATCAAAAAGTTCAAGCAGTTATTACAGCTCCTAGTCGTGAATTAGCCAATCAAATTTATGAATTTGCGACGGAATTAGTAGGTGATCAAAGTGAGAGTATCAGAATTTCACGTTTTATAGGTGGAACGGATAAGGAAAGACAGATAGATAAATTAGCCAACCAACAACCGCATCTAGTAATTGGAACGCCAGGGCGAATTTTTGATCTGATGCAAGCCAATGCTTTATGGGTACAAACAGCTAAGACGATGGTTGTGGACGAAGCGGATATGACTTTTGATTTGGGTTTTTTATCAATTGTCGATGAAATTGCTTCTAGAATGGCAGAGAATCTGCAAATGATGGTTTTTTCTGCTACGATTCCTCAGCAGGTAGCAGTGTTCTTAAATAAATACATGACTGGACCCAAAGAGATTACGATTAAACCGAAGCAAGTGCTAACTGACCAAGTGGAAAATTACTTAATTGATATCAAAGGGATCAAACGAGAGGAAATGGTCTATAATCTATTAACAATGGGTCAGCCCTATTTAGCAATTGTTTTTTGTAATACTAGAAATTATGCCGATGACTTAAGTGAATTTTTAAAAAGCAAGGGCTTAAAGATAGCCACCATTCATGGTGGCATGCAACCAAGAGAAAGAAATCGTTTAATGAAACAAATTCGAAATCTAGAGTTTCAATATGTGGTGGCTTCTGATCTTGCGGCCAGAGGAATTGATATTCCAGGTATTTCGCACGTTATTAATACCGAATTGCCAAAGGACTTAGAATTTTTTGTCCATCGTGTCGGTCGAACAGCGCGAAATGACTTAACCGGCACAGCCTATACCTTTATGGGGCCTGACGATGAAGCGGCTATTGAGAGCTTAGAAGCCAAGGGTATTAAATTTACTGAAGTCAAATATAGTAAGGGTGAGTTAAAAGAAGTTGATCATCGGAGTCGACGCTCCGTTCGCAAAAATACACAAGAAAAAACACAAGATCCTAAGGTAAAACAATTAATTAATCGCGCTAAGAAGACTAAAGTCAAGCCGGGCTATAAAAATAAACTGAAGCAAGAAATAAAAGAGCATAAACGCTCAGTTGGCCGACGTAAAAATAAATTGAGAGCTAGACAAGAACGAAAAAATAAGACAAATTAAGGGACTCCTGAATTAGGAGTCCTTTTTGTCTTCATCTGTTTTAATATCTTCTTCTTTGATAATGTTGATATCCATATGAGATAACAATTGATGCATGAAGAGAGTATGTTGTTTAAAAGTATGGTAGATAATAAAGAGTGTTAGGCCCACAAAGAGATAGAAAGGAACATAAAAGCCTGACCATAATAATTTAATGATTTCTATCATTAAGATTGGCACAAAAGAACAAACCATAACTAACTTCATTCGCACCATAAAAGGTAAAGGAAAGTTTAAACGCATGTTCAAGATACCGGTTAATAAAGAGGTAATAACTAGAAAATAAAAGTGAGCGAAGACCGCGGCTATCCAAGTCATTATTATAGTAAAGAAGAGTTGAGTTAAACTAAATTGACTAGCATAAGTCAAAACGGCCGCTAGATTTTCTTTATTAGTGACCATATCATGATTAAAGGCAAAAACCTGACCATTTTCGGGTGTATAGACCAGTATTTGGTTTTTAACTAGTAACAAGTTGAAGGTGCTCGTCAATTGAGGGTCTCTATTATCTACTGACTTTAAAATTAAACCTTCTCCTTCAGAAAGATTGGTCAACTGATCGTCTATAATTAATTGAAATTGTCGTGATTCATAATATAGAGCTTTCTCGCCTTCATTAAGCTGGAGTTCACCCGCATTAATGTGGAAATCAGGTAGATAATTAATGCTTTCATTAATATCTGTTTGAATGGATCGCAGTGTTGGAAAAAGGGCTTTTCCAAAATTCAAAGCCATTAAAATGGTGATAATTAAAGGAAGGACTAATACTTGCTTCCATTTGACATTGAGGCTCTCGATATAAAAGCGTGGATTATTCAAGCCATTTTTAAGGATAAAAAATAATTTTTTCAAATAAAACATCCTTTATTCTATAATTTAATAGAGCTATCTTATCCAACTATTCAGCATTATGCAAGTTGGACGCCTATATTTATTATAACATGAATTATTTATTTTTATGGCGAAATTTGTTTTGATCTACTATTAATAAAGCAATAGCTAGAAAGCTAACCAAGCCACCATAATAGATAGAGTCGGGGAAATAAGTCATCTTAATTGTATGTTTACCTTTGGTCATTGGAATAGCCATTAAAGTATCATTTAAAACTGGAAGGGCTTCTACAGACTGATTGTCCACTTTAACATGCCAATAAGGATCATAAGGCAATGTCATCAGCAAATATCCTTCTTCTTGCTCAATATTAATTTGGCCTTCCAAAGTATTTTCTTCAAAAGAAGTAATTTTTAGAGACTTGTTTTTTCTTTTTGTGATTAACTGCTGATAGTTTTTAAGGTTGAATTCATAGAGATTTATAAGGTTGGCTTTAAAAGTGTTTTTCTTTAACTTAACTCTAAGTGAATGTTCTTTACCTGATTTTTTAAAAGCCGCATCCATAATTTGGCGGCTGTTAGTAGGCGAATAAAACTCATAAGGCTTACTATCTAGTATAAGTTCAACTCTGTTGTTAGAAAAATGATTGGGAAAAGTAAAATAAAAGGGATTGTTTGATTCAGTATCAAAGGATAGGGCAAAAGAAGCATCCCTTTTGGGATTTTCTTTTTTATAGGTATAGAAGTCCCCATCTCCTTTATTGGTCACATTCAGATTTAGATAATCAATTTTTTTGAATTTTTTTTGTTCAAAGAATTGTAGCTTTTCACCGTCAAAGTTCAGCAAGTCTAATAAGATTTCTTGATTTTCAATGGGCTTATATTTTTTAAACTTAGCTTTTATAACCACAGGAGATACTTCCATTCCTAGTCCCAAAACATTCGGATTTTTATAGTAGACATAGCGCTTTTCTTTTTTGAGTTTTTGATGCGCTCGAATATCAAAATCGCTGACTTCTCGATATAAAGCGTAACTTTCAACCGTGGCATACATATTTGTATTGGAGGTGATATCGATGAGGTAGCGAATATTCAAAAAATCATCGGTAAACAGGGTCCCACTGGTGTAATAAATAGAATTACTAGTGTGTGGAATTCCCAAATAACCATACAGTTGGCTAGTAGAAGCCTCTAAGGTTGATCCAAAATGATTGACGCTAGGATAATTAGCGAAAAAGGATTCATTTTTTGTTCGATTAAAGGTCTTATGGATGCGATAGAATTCATTTTCTTTAGGTTGAACAGGGGCAATCATCTCATCCAATAAGGCAATATAATCTTTAAATCGAGAAGGTTGCACATAATGATCATTAGATGACAAAATGAAGTAACCGTTTAGAGTCATATCTCCACATGTTAGAAGGAGTATTAGGAAAAGCAAACCCTTATTGGGCTTGCGATTAAGATAGAAAATAAAACTAATTAAGAGCATGAAGATGAGGCTATAAAAGATTTTTGCATCACTTAAAAAGCTATAATTATCATTCAAAAAATAAAATAAACAAAAGACTGTTAAAGAAAAAACTATGGTGAGTATTTGATAGAGTCTGATCTTATGAACGTATTTATAAGAGCGAATCGCTAAAATTAATAAAAAGAATGAAACTAAGAATGAAAAACGAGAAGGATACCAAATCGGAAATTGACCAAGGTGCCATGCCTTATCTAAATTAGTGAAAGTAAAGGAGGCAAAGTAAAAGACTAATAACATAAAGCTGATTAGTTTTTCTTTCATTCTTATCTTAGCTGAGAGAAAGTATAAGATAAGAAGAACTACCACAGTCATGCCCACATAAAAATTGGCTGAACCGTTGGATAACTGATTAAAATTAAAAGCACCGATAAAGTTTTTGGCCAGTAAATCCATCAAGGAGTGTTCACTTGAACAATCAAAAATAAAATCGAAGGATCCTTTCTTATGAGCATTTTTGCTGCTCAGAGTTGAAATAAAAGTAGGGAGTAAAAAGAGTCCTGACAATCCGGTTGAAAGCAGTGAATATTTTATAAAAGAAAAGTATTGCGAAAAAACTTTTTTGATTGAAAGGTGTTTCTCATCTTCGAAAATGACAAAAAGACTATAACCCATTAAAAAGATCGAAATCATATAAGCTATGTAATAATGACTGATCATTGCAATCGCTAAACTAAAAACATAAAGAAGCGGTTTGTTCTCTTTGAGTAGATAATCTAGACCTAGTGCAATTAGTGGTAACCAGAATAATCCATCTAACCACATGATATTCAGTTGATAGGCCATGGTATAAGACATGAAGGTATAGGCTTGACTAAAAGCTATATTCATGACTGGCTGGATGGTGTATTTTTTTTCAACAAAATAATAAAAACTGGCCGAAATGGCTAGCAGTTTTATGAGGGTTAAAAATAGAATGGCGAAATCTAAATTTTCAGTTTTAAAAAATAGTAAAATCAGATTAAAGGGACTCATTAAATAATACGCCCATAAGCCAATCATCTCACCACCAATTCCTTTTTCAAAAGAATAAAGGAAGAGTCTAGGATTTTCTGTGAGTGCTCGTTGATACAAACTGAAAAAATCGATGTATTGCTGGCTTAAATCAACGGTGAGCAGGGTACGTTCTTGTTGATCTCCTATGGGAATAAATTTCATCAAATAGGCTAACATACTTGCTATTAAGAAGCTAATAAATATATTCACTAAAATAAAATATTTTCTACTTTTAATTTTCACGAAAAAACTCCTTTTTCTTGAAACATTGCTTATCTATCTTAGCAAAAAATAGTGATAAAATCACAAAATAATAAATGTTAATTTATGACTTAACGGATAAAGTTTCAACTTGAGGTATAGTTTGCTATAATAACTTAGACTTTAGAAATAGATTACAGAAAGTATGATGAAGATGCCTAAAAAATTAAATAAAAATAAAAAAAAGAAGCGTTCACATATACCTAGGCGATTAAATCTTTTGTTTTTTACAGCCTTTTTAGCTTTTACAGCCCTTTTTATTCGTCTGGGCTATTTGCAACTATATAAAGGAGAAAGTCTTACTAAAATGGTTCAACGAACCGAATCAACCATTTCAACGGGGGCTGTGCCTCGTGGAATGATCTATGATAGCCAAGGTGATGTGATTGTCGGTAATCAACCGGAACGAGCTATTCTCTTTACCAGAGATCGTGCCTCGAGGGTAGATAATGGAGATCTTATTAAAATTGCTACTCAGTTAGCCTCTTTAATTGAATTACCAACTCAAGGAGTTACCGAAAGAGATAAGAAAGATTATTTTATCGTAAATAATATCGACGAAATTCGTAAACGTTTAAATGATGAGGAACTGCTTTTATCAGGCAGTCAGGCTTATGAAGCCCAATTAGCCAAAGTTGAAGACGAAGATTTAGAATTTTCGGAAGCCGAATTAAAAATTATTGCCATCTATAAACGTATGGCAGCTGCTTACGAGTTATCGACCGTTACGATAAAAAATAAAAATGTTACCCAAGAAGAAATAGCTAGGGTGAGTGAAAACTTAAGAAACTTACCCGGCATTCAAATTGGGACTGATTGGCAAAGAGTTTATCCTAAAAAGGATATGCTCCGTTCTATCCTAGGACAAGTTTCGACTGAAGAGCGCGGTATTCCAAGAGAAGACGCTAAGGAATTATTGCTTAAAGGTTATGCTATGAATGATCGAATCGGAATTTCTTATTTAGAAAAGCAATATGAATCGATTTTAAAAGGTTCTAAATCAGTTTTTAATATTGTGACAGATGCTAAAGATGATATTCTAAAAAATGATAAAGTCTACGAAGGTTCAAAAGGAAACAATCTGGTATTAACTATCAATACAGATTTTCAAGCTAAGTTAGATGAGATTGTTGAAAGCAGTTTAGTTAATATGGGAGCCGAACAGGGATTAAATGATCGAGTTTATGTGGTAGCCTTAAATCCAAAAAATGGTGAAGTATTAGGTATTTCCGGTAAGAGATATGCTTATGATAAAAAAAATGATACCTATAATCGTGAGCAAATTGTTGATGACGCTTTAGGAGCCATTAACACATCCTACGGTATGGGGTCTAGTGTCAAGCCTGCCATGATCTCAATGGGTTATAAAGAAGGCGTTATTTCTTTAACAGATAATGTAATTGTTGATGAACCATTAAAATTCCAAGCTTCTCAAGAGAAAACATCCCTATTCAATCGAACAGGGCAAATTCCTATTGATGATATGATTGCATTGCAACGTTCTTCAAACATTTACATGATTAAGTTAGCCATGCGTATCGGTGGGCAATACAATTATGAAGAAGAGGGACGATTGAATATTAATCCTCGGACCATCGATATTTTGAGAAGGAACTTTGCTGAATTTGGCTTGGGAACTAAGACTGGTATCGACCTCCCCAATGAATCAACGGGATATACACCTGCTAGTAATATGTTAGTTTCAGCACTTGATTTATCGTATGGTCAATTCGACTTATACACACCGTTACAGATGGCTCAATATGTCTCTACAATAGCTAATAACGGCAAACGTTATTCACCTAGATTGGTTAAAGAAGTTCGCGGAACTGATAAAAACGGTCAATTAGGTGGGATTGTTACCACTATTCCACCAAAGTTAATGAATGTCATTCAAAATGAACCTGCCCAAATGCAAAGAATTCAAGAAGGAATGCGAATGGTTTCCCATACCCAAGAAGGAACTGCTTCATTTTATTTGCAGGATTATCCTTTTCAAGTAGGGTCGAAAACGGGAACGACAGAAGCCTTCTATGCAGGACCTATTCAATATGCAAAAAATGATCCTGTTATAAATGGTACTTACATTGGTTATGCACCCTTTGATGATCCTGAGATAGCTATTAGCGTGATTGTCCCTTACCTTAACCAGTCTTCATACGGTGGTGAAGCCACTCGAATAGCACGGGACGTGTATAATGCTTACTTTGAATTGAAATCAGCCACTAGAGAGACTATTATTGATTATAAGAATAAGAAAAATTTAACTTCGCCTTAATTAGGGTTAAATTTTCAGAAAGATTTATTTAAATCTTCACAAAGGTTTGCTAAACTGAGAAAAAATAGATGAGGTGAAATAATGGATATTTGGATTTTAGTACTGGCTCTATTGGTGCTGGCAATTATTGTCTTGGTGATGTCTTTGTTTACCAAAGACTCTACAGGTAATGCAAGCTTAAATAAAAAGCTTGAAGATCACGCAGAAAAAATCAGACAGTTACAACATTCGATTAATCAACTCAAGGTGGAAGATACTTCCATTGAAAGTGTTGAGGAAGAATTTATGCAGCCTTTAACAGCTCAAGATGTTTATTTTGCACCCAAAGAAGATGCTGAAGAATTTGAAGCAATTGAAGCAGTTGAAGAGCATGAAGCTCTTGAAGTTGCAGAAGAAGTGGTTCAACCGCGTGTCAATTATGATGTCAATGATCGCAATCGCGAAGACATCATTCGTTACTATTCACAAGGTTATACCTTAAAAGAAATTGAAGATGAGGTTGATGAAGAGCTCGTAACCATTCAATACGTGATCGATGAATATATTGAAAACCGCTAGTTAGGAGGTTTAATATGAAAAAAGAAAAATTAAGATCATTAGGGGTGGGGCTTCTAATTGCCAGTTTACTAACGGCTGTTTATGCTACCTTTGTTCAAGGGTATGTGCCAATCGAGGGAGTGACCTTACCTAGCTTACTTGATGGGCAAGAAACCAGGCAATTAAAAGACAAGGTTAAAGAAAGTGAAGCCAGTTTAGAAAAACTAACAGGCGATAATGAAAACTTAAAAAAACAATTAGAAAAAGTGACCACCGATAACGAATCCTTAACAGAAAAGGTTGCTAAACAAAGAGAATCAATTGATTATTTAGAGTCACTGAGAGATGAGAGTGATAATACTGAAGAACAAGATGAATCCATAGATTCTAATGATGAAACTGCAAGTGAAGATAATAACCAAGCTTCTGCTGAAGGAGCCTTTGTAATTCGTCAAGGAGAGAATGCTAGTCAGATTTCTCAGCGATTAGAAACAGAAGGATATATTACCTCCGCTCAAGAGTTTCAAAACCTTATCGAACAATGGCAATTATCTTCATTAATTCAAACAGGCGAATATCAATTGAACTCTGATATGACCATTCATGAAATTGCTAGCCAGTTAACTCATGGAGCTTATTATTATCAATAAAAAACCATAGCTAAATTTTAGAAACAATGGTATAATCTTATAGTGCTGTTCTTGGAAGAGTAAATATTTTTTAGTTTGGAGGGAAAATCATGCGCGTAAACATCAATTTAGAATGTACTGAATGCGGTGAACGTAATTACTTAACTAATAAAAACAAACGTAACAATCCTGATCGTCTGGAAGTTAAAAAGTACTGCCCAAGAGATCGTAAGGTAACATTACACCGTGAAGTTAAAAAATAATTTTTATGAAAGTCTGGGCCATTAATGACCTAGACTTTTTATTTTTAACTGAATTAGGCTCAATAGGAAAAAATAGCTACTTAGTGTATAATGGACTTCAAATTATTAAAGGAGTTTCAAATATGAAAAAGAGACGTATTTTAGCCTTACCCTTCGTTACTTATTCCTTAGTAGCGATCAACTTAATGGTCTTCATTTATATGTTAATAAGATTTCAAACAACAACATCCTTAGAGGCTTTAATAAAAACGGGAGCGAAGTCCAATGAATTAATTCTTTATGGTGGAGAATGGTGGCGATTAATTACACCAAGCTTTATACATATTGGTTTTGAACACTTGCTTTTTAATAACCTTTCTCTTTATTTTATAGGGCAAGACTTAGAAAAAATTCTTGGACACGGACGCTTTTTAATAATTTATTTACTTGCTAGTTTTGGGGGCAATGTATTTTCTTTTGCCTTTAATGACAATGTTTCAGCAGGTGCTTCGACAGGTATTTTCGGCTTGTTTCTAGCTTATATTGTCTTAGCGAAAATGTATCCCAATATGATTGTTTTAAGGCAAAGAGCCATTAATTTTTCACTGTTAATTATTTTGAATGTCATTACTGGTTTTTCTTCTCAAGGGATTGATCAGTGGGGACATTTTGGTGGAGCGGTATACGGTGGTATGACGACCTTAGTCTTAGGTCTAGGTCACCGATTGCATGCCAGTGTTGATAAGAAGATAAGATCAGGGGTTTTTTGGGGAATATTTATTTTGACTGCTCTCTTAATTATGGGTAAAATTTTTAACTATCGCTAGGAGGCTGTATATGAAAAAGATTATCGGCATCGATTTGGGTGGAACGAGTGTTAAAATGGCCATTATTTCACAAAAAGGTCAAATTATTGAAAAATGGTCAATACCAACCATGACTCAAAATAAAGGTCAAAAAATTGTTCCTTCGATTATCGAATCTATTCAAAACAAATTAGAAGAAAGACAAGAAGTAGCAGAAGATTACCTAGGCATTGGAATGGGTAGTCCGGGCACTATTTTAGAAGATGGTTCAGTTAAGGGAGCCTATAATTTAAATTGGGTACACCCTCATCCCGTTAAAAGCCAATTTGAAAGAGCAATCAACCTTCCCTTTATGATCATTAATGATGCTAATTCAGCTGCTCTTGGTGAACTCTGGCAAGGAGCAGGCAAGGGTTGCAGTGATTTAGCAATGTTAACTTTAGGAACAGGAGTTGGAGGAGGAATTATCTGCCAAAATCGTTTGATTAAAGGAGCTTCGGGTTCAGCGGGAGAAATTGGCCATATAACAGTGGACTTTACCGATCGTTTTCCTTGTTCATGTGGTAAAAAGGGATGCTTAGAAGCGATTGCTTCAGCCAAAGGTCTCAATAACTTGGGTCAACTTCTTGCTAAAGATTATCAAGGCCAATCTTCTTTGTACCAAATGTTCCAAGCTAGCCAAGTGGTTGAAGCTGAGGATTTAATGGTAGCAGTAAAAGCTAATGATGACTTTGCTCTGGAAATTTTTGAAAACTTTTCAAAATACATAGGCTTAGCTTGTTCATACTTAGCAAACATTCTCAATCCGCAACAGATTGTTATCGGAGGGGGTATCTCCAAGGCTGGAGACTCCCTTAAGGAATCCATTGAAAAACAATATCAAAAATTTGTTTTTCAACCTATCAAAGATCAAACACAAATAAGCTTAGCTGAATTAGGCAATGACGCCGGAATTTTAGGAGCAGCTTATTTAATTTTAGTAAAAGAAAGTAGGAAATAATGATGAGTATATTTGAACTGTTTTTGTGGATAATTGTAACTGTTCTTTTAGTTTATGGTATTTTCTGGGTAAGCCTTTGGATAATGCGCAAACGATCAGCCCAATTGGTCGCTAGTGGAGAATTAAATGAAATTATTCGCAAAGTCCAAGTGGTGGATGTTCGTGAAGCGGGAGAATTTGATGCACGTCATATTTTAGGAGCTAGAAGTATTCCAATGTCGCAATTTAAAATGCGTTTTAGTGAAATTCGAAAAGATATTCCTGTTTATTTAGTGGATGATAATTATTTTTTAAGTTCAAGAGCTGCTAATATATTAAGAAAGAATGGATATGACCAAGTCTTTATTCTAAAGGGTGGAATGGAAAAATGGTTTGGGAAAACCAAATCGAATCAATAAAAAATGAAGTGGCAGAATCCACTTCATTCCTATTATCCTTTATAATGAAAAAAAGAAATTACGAGACTAAAAATGACACCAGCTAACATGGTAATCACCATAATAATCGAAAAGATTTTTATACGTCGATCGTATTTACTTTTCTTTTTTTTGTTGGCTTTCATTGGCTGGAACCTCCTATCCATTGATAAAAATAGTGTAACGCAAACGCCTATAAAATGCAATTTGTCTTTATTAAGTTAACTTTAATTCAAGTTAAAAGTTTGTTAGAATGAGATAATCATGAAAGTGAAGGAGATAATTAGATGACATTAGCTCAAATTGGTGTAGTTGGAATGGCTGTAATGGGAAAGAATTTAGCGTTAAATATTGAAAGTAGAGGTTATCGTGTAGCAATTTATAATCGCTCACAGTCTAAAACAGAAGCAGCCATAAACGAAAATAAAGATAAAAATTTAGTAGCTAGCTATGACTTGGAATCCTTTGTTCAATCAATTGAAAAGCCTCGTCGTATCTTGTTAATGGTAAAAGCAGGTCAAGCGACTGATTCTACAATCCAATCACTTTTACCTCTTTTAGACCAAGGAGATATTTTAATCGATGGAGGGAATACCTTCTTTAAAGATACTATGAGAAGAGCAGAAACTTTAGCTGACTCTGGCATACATTTTATTGGGATGGGAGTTTCTGGTGGGGAAGAAGGTGCCTTACATGGTCCTGCCTTAATGCCTGGTGGACCAAAAGAAGCCTATGAATTAGTTGAGCCTATCTTAAAAGAAATTGCGGCAAAAGCACCAGCTGATCAAGAACCCTGTGTAGCTTATATGGGAGCAAATGGTGCCGGTCATTATGTTAAAATGGTTCATAATGGTATTGAGTATGGTGATATGCAATTAATTGCCGAATCCTATGCAATCATGGATAAATTATTAGGAATGTCTGCAGATGAGATTGCTCAAGTCTTTGAGGAATGGAACCAAGGAGAATTAAATTCCTATCTAATCGAGATCACCGCCAAGATTCTTAAGGAAAAAGACCCTGAAAGCAAGCGACCAATGGTTGAAATGATTATTGATAAAGCTGGTAATAAAGGGACTGGAAAATGGACCTCGCAATCAGCTTTAGACTTAGGCGTTCCCTTACCTACAATTACAGAATCGGTTTATGCGCGCTTTATCTCTGCTTTAAAAGAAGAACGTGTTAAGGCTTCTCAAATTATTCAAGGACCTTCGCATGATACTTCTAGCTTCCAAAAGGATCGTAAACAGTGGATAGAGAAAATTCGTCAGGCACTTTATTTTTCAAAAATTATGTCCTATGCTCAAGGGTTTGCAGAATATCGCAGCGCTTCCGAAGAATATCAATGGGATTTAAATTATAGCCAAATTGCCCGTGTCTTCCGTGCAGGGTGTATTATTCGTGCGCGCTTTTTGCAAGATATTTCTGATGCTTTTGATCGTAATAGAGAATTAGATAACCTTTTATTAGATAATTTCTTCACTCAAATCACTAATCAGTATCAATCAAGTGTTCGCGAAATTGTTTCTTTATCAGTTCAAGCGGGTGTTGCTGTTCCTGGATTTTCAAGCGCAATTGCTTATTATGACTCGTATCGTAGTGAAGTACTTCCAGCTAATTTAATTCAAGCACAGCGTGATTATTTCGGAGCGCATACTTATGAACGTGTGGATAAAGTTGGCAGCTACCATTTCATTTGGGATGAATCGCGTGAAGAAAGAGTAGACCAATAGTCTAAGACCTTAATAAACGTTAATTGGTTAGTAAGTTAAGTCTATAGGAGGAAGTTCGCATGGTAAAAAATGTAAATCAACGTGTCTTAATTGTTGAAGATGAGAAGAACTTAGCTCGCTTTGTTGAGCTTGAGCTTCAACATGAAGGCTATGAAACAGCTATCTGTTATGATGGGCGCAGTGGTTTGGAAAAGGCCTTAGAAGAAAAGTGGGATGTTATTTTACTTGACCTAATGTTACCTGAATTAAATGGGTTGGAAGTTGTACGCCGTATTCGTCCAGTTAAAGATGTACCTATTATTATTATGACGGCTAGAGATTCTGTCATTGATCGTGTTTCAGGTCTTGACCAAGGAGCAGACGACTACATCGTTAAACCATTTGCCATTGAAGAATTATTAGCCAGACTCAGAGCACTTTTCCGTCGAATCGAGACTGAAGATGAATCAAGAACTCAAAATCAACCTTATCTAAAATTTAGGGACTTAGTGGTTGAAAAATCAAGCCGTATGGTGAAAAGACAAGGTGAGTTAATTGATTTAACTAAAAGAGAATACGAATTATTAGTCTTTTTAATGGAAAATATCAATATGGTTATGCCACGAGATGTCTTATTAGAACAAGTATGGGGCTATAAATCCGAGGTTGAAACTAATGTGGTGGATGTTTATATCCGTTATTTGAGAAATAAAATCGATATTCCAGGAGAAGAATCTTATATTCAAACGGTTCGTGGTACAGGCTATGTCATCAGAAACTAAATCATCTTCTGTCTTTACTTTTAAGAAAGACCAACCCCTTTCGCTTAAATGGAAATGGGGTATTTTCTTATCCTTAGCAATGATTATGCTGTCATTTATTTCACTTTTAATCTATCGCCAGTTAACGATTCAAATGTACGATGAACAATCAAAGGAAAGTCATCAGATGCAATTTGAATTTTTAATTAAGGGGCTATCCGACCAAGATCAGCCTTTCCAAGCTCAACAATTCCTTGACCAAAATGAACAAGATAGTGAGACAAAAGTTAAGTTTTTAATAGATCACTATTCTAACGACCAAACTATCATTCGCCTATATAGTCCCGAACAAAAGTTATTAAATGAAAGTCAGCATTTTCAATATCCTATTGGATCATCTAGTAAAGAGCTTGAAAGGCAAAATATAAAAGGAAAGAATTATCTAATCGGCTCTAGTCGGATTTCGAGTCGTATTAATCAAGAATTATTAGGCATTGTTCAATATATTGTTCTACCTGAGGCAAAAGTAGCGTATGTTCAAAAGTTAAATTATTTTTTGATTCGTTGTTTTCTAATAACGACTTTGATTTCAATATTATGTGGCTTTTTAATCGCTCATTATTTTTTAAGGCCCTTAACTTATGTTATTAACACTTTAGATTTATTAGAAGGAGATACTCTCTCTCAGGTTCGTGTTGTTCGACCGCGAACCAATGATGAGTGGAGCGATTTAAGTTTACATGTTAATAAACTGCTCGATAAGATTGAGCTTTATGTAAAGGGTCAAAAACAGTTTGTGGAAGATGTTTCGCACGAATTAAGAACGCCGGTAGCGATTGTTGAAGGACATTTAAAGATGCTAAATCGCTGGGGTAAGGAAGATCAGCAGGTTTTAGATGAATCTATTTCTGCTTCGCTGCAAGAAATTACACGAATGAAGGAATTAGTCCAAGAAATGTTAGACCTTTCAAGAGCAGACCATGTAGACGTGGATTACAAAGACGAAGTAACCGAAATCACCACTGCAGCTTCTCTAGTCCACCATAATTTTGAAATTTTATATCCAAACTTTCATTTTTATTTAGATAATGAGAAAAGTAAAAAAGTTTATGTCAATATTTATCATCATCACTTTGAACAGATCTTAGTAATATTACTTGATAACGCTGTGAAATATTCGACAGATCGTCCGGAGATACATATTTCAGTCAGTCAAACCATGAATAAGGTTGAAATTGCTGTCCAAGATTTTGGAGAAGGAATGACAGCAGAAGATAAAGAGCGTGTTTTTTCAAGGTTTTACCGAGTGGATAAAGCACGAGCGCGTGCCAAAGGTGGTAATGGCTTAGGGTTAAGTATCGCTAAACAATTAGTAGAAGGCTACCACGGAAAAATTCGGGTGGAGTCTGTCTATCAAAGAGGATCGATCTTCTATGTTGAGTTTCCGATTTTAACGGACCAACACTTAATTTATAAAAGTGAAAGGATTGCCAAAGAACTTGCTAAAGAAGAAAAATAAAACGAGCCTCAGCACAATAATGTGGTGAGGCTCATTTTATGTAGATTTATTTATTCTTTCTTTGCTTTCCAGCATTTCTAGCTTTTGGATTTTTAACCGGCACAATACGGTCAGCATTTACTTTTTCTAATTGTTTTTTCGTTTGTCTCGCTTTTTTCTGTCGCTTTACTCGCGGCATATTTTGATACTTTTTGACTTTTTCATCAATATCTTTTTGAATTTTTGGTCGTGCAACCTGATTCATATAGAATTGTTGAGCTAAAGTGAAAAGAGAACCAGTGAAGAAATATAGTCCGATTCCCGCGTTAGAAATATAAGTGAAATAACCTAACATAATTGGGTTCATATACATCATTGATTGTTGCATTTGATTGGCTTGAGGATTATCGGAAACGGGTGTAGCTGTTCCTTTTTGCATTAACCAACTAGATAAGAAGGTAGTTGCTGCAACTAAACCAACTAATAGTAAACTCTTTCCACCCAAGTGAATACCTAAGAAAGAGGACTCTGCAATTTTATCAGATGTACGAACCGCTGTATAAACAGCTGAAATAATTGGCATTTGAATTAATAATGGTAAACAGCCAGAAACGTTCGATAACATGTTAATGTCATATTTTCCGTAAACTTGCATTAACTCTTGTTGCAGAGCAGCTTTTTCTTGTGGATTATCTGTTCCTTTCATTTCTTCTTGAATTTCTGCAATTTCAGGTTGGGCATATTTCATTTTAGCTGAGCTTTCCATTGATGATTTAGTCATCTTATAAGTCGATGGAAGCATAAACAAACGAGTGATTAGGGTAACTATCATGATTGCAATCCCATAAGAACCGCCAAAAATATCTGCTAAAAAGTCTAAGAAGTTAGCAGTTGGTACTCCTAAATATTCATAGATAGGTCCAGTTGGGTTACCCGATGCATCATAGCGAATACAGCCTGTTGCTATCAATGAAACCATCGAGATAAGAAAAATTAACTTCCAATATTTTTTTATAAATTTCATTTTTCACGCTCCATCTAATTGATATAATTAACGATATATTATTTTGTGTTATTTTACAACAAATACAATGACTTGATACATTCTAAGCTAAAATTTGTGGTTTATCAAGTTAGTAATCATATAAAAGAGTATTTCTAGAAGTTGAATTTTAATTAGTATAAGCCTTTAATAAACTTAGAAATACGATAATTTGTTCGATATCATTTATCATAAATGATATAATAACCCATGCACGAGAGTTCTGAAAGGATGTGATGTGAATGGCTCAAAAGAAAAAACAATCCAAGCGTCAGAGTCAATCACCCAATCAAATGAAGTACCAATCAATCTACTTATTTTTAGGTATATTAATTACTTTCTTAAGTTTAGTCGCTATTTTCAATTGGGGCATTATGGGTTTAATGCTAACTAATGGTTTTCGTTTAATGGTAGGTGAAAGTTACGGACTTCTCTTATATACCAGTTTATTCTTAGGCTCCATGATGATGCTAAAAGGAAGAGTAATTAATGTACCTTTGAGACCACTCTTAGGTGGTTTTTTAATTATAATCGCATTAGCAGGGTCTTTACACTTTATTGAGTATTACGATTACTTACAAAATAATACTCAGCAGTCGGCGTTTGAGCATGCATTTCGAATCTACCGTAAGGAATTATTATCTCAACAAAGTATTTCTAGCTTAGGGGGTGGATTGGTCGGAGCAGGTCTTTATGTCAGTATCGGATATTTATTTGGTAAATGGGGATCTTATCTCTTCTTCTTTGTTAGTTTCTTTATCGGCTTAATTTTTCTTTTAGATCGCCCTTTAATTACCGGTTGGCAAGCCATTCAGCAATTATTTAGCCAAATGACTAATCTTTTTAAAGAACTTTTTCCTGATTTTTCAGAACTTAAAGAGGTTTACCAAGATAAAGGTGATGATCTTAACGATGAACGAAGCATCATCGCTGCTAGTCCATTGGAAGAAAATCCTGATGAGGTTATGAATATTGAAGGCAACGAACTTAATGAATCAAAGCAAGAAAAGCAAAATGTATTTACAACACTATTTAGTCGTTTCTATTCCTTCTTTATGAAAACAGAAGAAACACAAAGTCTTCCTCCAAAGGATGTTTCATTTAACAATCGAACAGCTTATATGCCAACCTTCGAAAGAGAAGACCAACCCGCTTTTAACCCCACCACAGAATATGAATTTAAGCCTTATCGTCAAGAAGATTGTCAGCAAAAATCTTTAAACTCCAAACGTTTATCCCAAGAAGAAGGACGTGTCTTGGATTTAGACTTCTTTGATCAGATGCACGATCAAGAAATAGCGCATTCTCAAGCTGATAGTCAATCGATTGATTCAATGACAAAAGAGCAGCTGAATCCTTTACCAACGAAGGAAGTAGAAAGCCTAGAAGAAATTGAAACAGCCATAGCACAAGACGAAATGGCTGATGAGGCACTTTCTAAACAAACGCCTAATAAAGCAGATGTCTTAGCTACTGCTAGTCATTGGCAAGACGCTAGTAATCAAAGGCAAGCTCTAACTGACGATGACTTAGATCAGGTTTTAAGTAAGGAAGAACTACAAAAGCAAACCAAAACCAAACAAAAGAAATCTAAAACCTATCAGTTCCCTGGGAAAAAGCTACTAAAAAAATTACCAGTAGTCGACCAGTCGGAAGAATATCAACGTATTAATGACAATATAAAAAAATTAGAATTGACTTTTGAAAGTTTTGGGGTCGATGCCAAGATAGTGAAGGCCAATTTGGGTCCTTCAGTCACTAAATATGAAATTGAACCTGCTGTGGGAGTTAAGGTAAGTAAGATTGTGTCCTTATCTGATGACATTGCTTTGGCACTAGCAGCACGTGATATTCGAATGGAAGCCCCTATACCCGGCAAATCGCTAATAGGAATTGAAGTTCCAAATACCCAAGTCAGCCCAGTCGCCTTTAGTGAAATTGTCGATGCGGGCTTGGAATCTGATAAACTCTTAGAAGTGCCTTTAGGACGAGATATTTCAGGTTCAGTTTGTCTGGCTGACTTAACCAAGATGCCCCATTTATTAATTGCTGGAGCAACAGGTTCAGGTAAGTCGGTTGGTGTGAATGTAATTATTTGTTCTATTTTAATGAAGGCAAAACCTGAAGACATTAAATTTTTAATGATTGACCCGAAAAAGGTCGAATTAACCCTCTACAACGACTTACCCCACCAGTTATCACCGGTGGTTACCAATCCACGCAAGGCAGCTAGAGCTTTAAATAATGTGGTGGAAGAAATGGAAAGACGCTATGAACTATTTGCTACAAGCGGGGTGAGAAATATTGATGGCTATAACGAACAAGTGGAGAGTTGGAACAAAGAAGAAGGAACTGGCTACGAGAAATTACCGAAGATAGTCGTTATCATTGATGAGTTAGCAGACCTCATGATGGTGGCCTCTAATGATGTTGAAAATGCCATTATCCGTTTAGCTCAAATGGCGAGGGCAGCCGGTATCCATATGATTATAGCGACGCAAAGACCTTCGGTTGATGTTATTACTGGAATTATTAAGGCCAATATTCCTTCTCGTTTAGCCTTTGCTGTTTCTTCTGGAACAGATTCACGCACAATTCTAGATTCGGTCGGTGCTGAGAAATTACTGGGTCGTGGTGACATGCTCTTCCAACCCATGGGCAAGAATAAACCGATCCGAGTTCAAGGAGCTTATATATCTGATGAAGAGGTAGAGCGCATTACTGACTTCATCAAGCAACAAAGACAAGCCAATTATGATGAAAATATTGTCGTCAGTGAAGAGAGTGTCTTAAACTCAGAAGCCTCTGATGATGAATATTATCTTGAAGCAGTGGAGTTGATTAAGGAACAGGATACTATCTCTATTTCACAACTCCAACGCAAATTTAGAATTGGTTATAATCGTGCAGCCCGTATGATTGATGACCTAGAAGCACAAGGTTTAGTTTCCGCACAAGATGGGAGTAAGCCAAGGCAAGTCTTAATTGAATCAAATGAAGATTAATTTTTAGACCAAGGATGATTAAAATAGTTTTAAAAAAACATGGTCTATTAAAATAAATTTGTTACTGAAATTTATGCTATTATCCGATATAATATGAGGGACTATGAACATTAGCAATGGAGAAAGGAGTTTCGATTAACATGGATCATGCTGTTATCGAAATGCGAGATATTTCCAAGAAGTTTGGCGATTTTTTTGCAAATAAAAAGATTAATTTAGAACTTAAAAAAGGAGAAATTCATGCCTTACTTGGTGAGAACGGGGCAGGCAAATCAACTTTAATGAATATCTTATCCGGTTTACTAGAACCTAGCTCCGGTCAGATTTATATGAACGGTAAGGCTGTGACAATCGGATCTCCAAAAAGAGCAGTCGAGTTAGGAATCGGCATGGTGCACCAGCATTTTATGTTGATTCAAGCCTTCACCGTAGTTGAAAACATTATTCTAGGTGAAGAACCGACCAAGGGACTGGTGGTGGATAAGGCTCAAGCACGCGAAAAAATTGTTGAGCTTTCTAAAAAATATGGTTTGTCAGTAGACCCTGATGCTAAGATTGAAGATATTTCAGTGGGTATGCAACAACGAGTGGAAATTCTAAAGACCCTTTACCGTGGTGCAGATATTTTAATTTTTGATGAGCCGACGGCTTCTTTAACGCCGCAAGAAATAGACGAGCTAATGGAAACAATGCATAAATTGTCTAATGAAGGCAAGTCTATAATTATTATTACGCACAAGTTAAAAGAGATTAAGCAAGTGGCTGACCGTTGTACTGTTATTCGCCGAGGAGAGTCAATTCAAACCGTTGATGTGGCTGAAACTTCAACGGTGGATTTAGCGAATATGATGGTAGGAAGAAACGTTAACTTTAAAACCGAAAAGAAATTAGCACACCCGACCGATGTAGCTTTGTCAGTTCAAAATATCCATATTGAAGATCATCGAGGCATCGTAGCTGTAGACAAGCTCTCATTTGAAGTGAAACACGGTGAAATTGTTGGGATTGCAGGGATAGATGGTAATGGGCAATCTGAATTAGTTCTGTCCATCACTGGTTTAATCCCACCTAACTCAGGTGAGATTTACTTAAATGGTGAGAATATTACCCACTATACAACCCGTCAAATTGCGCAAAAAGGTCTGGCTCATATTCCTGAAGACCGTCACAAATACGGTTTAATTCTCGATCGAAAATTAGAAGACAATATTGTATTGAAAGATTATTATCATTCGCCCTTTTCAAAGTCTAATTTCTTGAACTTTAAAGAAATAGAAAAGCGGGCAAAAGAACTAATTAAAAAATATGATGTCCGAACGGTCTCCGAAAAGGTCAATGCCCGTTCGCTTTCAGGAGGAAATCAACAAAAAGCGATTATTGCGCGTGAATTGGAGATGCATCCCGATATTTTAATTGCAGCGAATCCTACACGTGGGTTGGATGTAGGGGCTATTGAATTTGTTCACCAAGCATTAATCAATGAACGGGATAAAAACAAGGCAGTTCTGCTAATGAGTTTTGAGTTGGATGAAATAATGAACTTATCTGACCGTATATTAGTTATGTTTGATGGTAAGATTGTAGCCGATATCCCGGCTGCTGAAACTAATGAAGAAGAATTAGGTTTATTAATGGCCGGGACGCCTTTTGAAGAAGTAATGGCTAATCGTAATAAGAAAGAAGGGAGTGAAGGTAACTAATGTCAAGATTAACTAAAATATTTACTTCCGTAGCCTCGGTCATTATTGGTTTGGTTTTTGGAGCCCTTTTAATGTTGGCCTTTGGATATGATCCAGTGACAGGTTACAAATTTTTAATTACAGGAGCTTTTGGTAATCCGTTTTCCATCGGTCAAACCTTCCGAGCAGCAGCTCCTTTAATTTTTACTGGACTGGGTTTTGCGGTGGCTTATACGGCTGGATCGTTTAATATTGGTCTTTCGGGTCAAGCCCTATGGGGTTGGTTTGTATCCGTAGGGGTGGCCTTGATGATGCCCGAATCACCTGCTTGGCTAGTCATTCCTTTGGCTATTATCGCCGGAGCATTAGCCGGAGCCTTGTGGGCAGCTATCGCCGGCGTTTTAAAAGCCTATTTTGGCACCAGCGAAGTCATCGTAACCATCATGTTAAATTATATCTCTATTTATTTTGTCGATTATTTAATTCGCTATGTCTTAACCGATCGAGCAGATAGAACGCCTTCAATTGGTCAAAATGCCAGCCTAAGAATGGAATGGCTCAGTCAATTAACTAAAAACTCCACCCTACATGGTGGGATTTTCCTAGCAGTGATTGCTGCGGTAATCATTGGCATCTTAATGTCACGCACGACGACTGGTTTTGAATTAACCTCAGTGGGTCTCAACCGTTATGCTTCTAAATATGCCGGAATGTCTGACAAGAAAAACATTGTGCTTGCCATGCTCATCTCTGGTGCCTTAGCTGGTTTAGGGGGCGTAATGAATGGCTTGGGTGAATTTGGATTCATTAACCTTCAAAATGGTGTGGCACCGGCTATTGGTTTTAACGGAATGGCTGTCGCTTTACTAGGAATTAATAATCCAATCGGTATTATCTTCTCAGCTATTCTCTTTGGTGCTTTAGAAACAGGGGCATCGACCATGGCGCTATTTGCTAAAATTCCTTCCGAAATCGTAGATATTGTCATGGGGATAATTATTTTCTTTATTGGAGCGAACTTTATTATTACTTATTTTAAAGATAAATTATTCCCACAAAAACAAAGTATAGCCACTAAAGCTAATTCAGAAGGAGGCGAAGTCTAATGTCAGTTAATCTGCTAACACTTATCGTTTCTTCAACCCTTGTTTATTCAGCTCCTCTAATTTTTACAGCCATTGGTGGTGTTTTTTCAGAACGTTCTGGGGTTGTTAACGTGGGGCTAGAAGGAATCATGGTTATTGGTGCCTTAGCTTCAGTTGTTTTTAACTTAAATTTTGCGGATCAATTTGGCGATCTGACCCCTTGGTTGGCCTTGATAGCAGGAGGTCTGGCAGGTATCCTCCTTTCAGCTATCCATGCATTGGCCACTGTCCATTTAAGATCTGACCATATCATTTCAGGAACCGTTATCAACTTGATCGCGCCAGCTTTGGGTGTCTTTCTAGTTAGAGTATTATTTGATGGTAAAGGTGAAACACCTTCCATTAGAGAGTCCTTTGGTTATGCGACTTTCCCCATTTTATCGGATATTCCTTTTATTGGACCGATTTTCTTTAAAGCTACTTCAGCCCCCGCTTATGCTGGTATTTTACTAGCGGGTATCGCTTGGTTCGTTTTATTCAAAACACCTTTTGGCTTAAGGTTACGCTCAGTCGGCGAACACCCTCAAGCAGCGGACACACTAGGTGTCAATGTTTATGGCATGAAGTATGCCGGTGTTTTACTTTCAGGCTTTTTTGGTGGTTTAGGTGGGGGTGTTCTAGCGAATACCATTACCTTGAACTTCTCACTTTCGACGGTTGCCGGGCAAGGGTTTATGGCGATGGCGGCCATGATTTTCGGTAAATATAATCCGCTTGGCGCAATGGGAGCGGCTATTTTCTTCGGCTTTGCCCAATCCCTAGCAGTTTTAGGGTCACGTATTCCTTATATTGAGAGTATTCCATCTGTTTACTTACAGATTGCACCTTACTTAGTGACAATTATTGTCCTGGTCGGAGTGGTTGGTCAGTCCAGAGGGCCTGCAGCTAACGGAATTACTTATGTCAAATCGAAATAAAATACTTAGACTGATCATGAATTCATCATGACAGTCTTTTTTAAATGAAAAGTTAGGAATGAAAAAGATGAATGGAAATAATAAACGTTATCAAACGTGGAATAAGCATTTAAAGGATCATTTTGGCGAAAAGGTCTTTAAAGTCTCACTGGACGGTGGCTTTACTTGTCCTAATCGTGATGGTACAGTTGCCTTTGGCGGTTGTACTTTTTGTTCGGAATCTGGTTCGGGCGACTTTGCTCAAAGTCGGTTGGATCCGCTACCTATTCAATTAGGAAAAGGGATCCAGCAAATGCACAAAAAATGGCCTAAAGTTCAAAAATACATCGCTTATTTTCAAAACTTTACCAATACGCATGCTCCCCTACATGTTTTAAAAGCGCGGTTTGAACAAGTCATTCATGAAGAGGGTGTGGTAGGCATAATGATAGCGACGCGTCCAGATTGCTTGCCTGATGATGTGGTTGAATACTTGGCAGAATTGAATCAAAAGTATTATATGTGGGTAGAATTAGGACTGCAAACTGTTCATGACCAGACCAGCGTCCATATAAATAGGGGACACGATTACCAATGCTACTTAGATGGTGTTGCCAAGTTGAGAAAACATCATATTCCTGTGTGTACCCATTTAATTAATGGTTTGCCTGGTGAAGACTACGCCATGATGATGGAGAGTTTGAAACGAGTAGTAAAAGAATCAGATATTCAAGGCTTAAAGCTTCATCTCTTGTATTTGATGGAAGGCACTAAAATGGTCCAAGATTATCAGACGGGGCGGTTAAGATTTATGACACAGGAGGAATATGTGCAATTAATCTGTGACCAATTGGAGTATGTCCCTCAGGATATTATTATTCACCGATTAACCGGCGATGCACCGCGTGAGCGATTGATTGGACCTCAATGGTCACTGAAGAAGTGGGAGGTCTTAAACGCTATTGATCATGAGCTTGAAAGAAGAGGATCCTATCAGGGGATGCGAAGTTAATCCATTAAAATAAGGCACCATGGGGTTAGATAGTGAACTTTATGGTACTTTATTTTTAAAAGATTTGATAACCAGCTTTTTGAAAAAGAACAAGAGAAAATAACCTCTTTTTATTCAAAGTATCGATCATTGCATCACTATTTTATTTCTAATAATAAAAGAATAAGGACTGAAAAAACTATCAGAACTTCTAATTAAAGAAACTACAGATCTCTTATTTCAAATTATTAAATATCTCTTGACCTGTCCCTTAGGGGGGCTGATATATTTGATT
This sequence comes from Facklamia sp. P13064, assembly GCF_050409425.1. Classification (NCBI taxonomy): domain Bacteria; kingdom Bacillati; phylum Bacillota; class Bacilli; order Lactobacillales; family Aerococcaceae; genus Facklamia; species Facklamia sp. P13064. The sequence continues at coordinate 83,753 of NZ_JBNUPM010000002.1, forward strand.
TAAAAGGAGGTATGTACTATGTTGATGAATGAAGTGAGAGAAAAAACAGGTCTAATACGTAAAGCCATAGAATATTATGAAGAAAAAGGATTTATTAGTCCAGAAAGAGAGTCGAATAATTACAGGATTTACACTGATGAAGAGGTTGATATTCTGAAGAAAATATCTATTTATCGAAAATAAGGTTGCTCAATAGAGGAAATTGAAGGTATTTTACAAGAACCCAATAAGTCAATGTTAGCCACTATCATTCGAGATAGAGAAATAAAATCACAATTAGATAATAAAAGAGTTGAAATATTGAAACTACTCCTTGAGGGATTAGATATAAACACTTTAAAAGAACAATTGATTTTAATCGATCAACAGGAATCGATTTATTCTAAGTTAGTAAGAGTATTTCCAGGATATATTGGTCAAATTTTCTTTTTATCATACAAAGCTTTTTTAACAGATACGTTGAAAGAGGATAAGATAAAATATTATGAAGACTATATTGAATTTTTAGATACTATGCCTGACTTTGAGTTAGATGAAGATGAGAAGATAGCAATAGACCAAGCATCAAAAACCATTTCACTAACAGACATTGAAGAGGTAAATGAGGAAAAAACAAAGGCTATTTATAATCCAGACGAATGGTTAGAGGAAAAAAAAGAAATGTTAGAAAGATATCAGTCTTTTAAGGAAAGTAGTGTTTATCTAAATAACCCAATATATCGTATTCAAGAAAAAATGAAGAAGCATATGCAAGATTCAGGTTATTATGAAAAAGCTATTCCTTTGATGAGAAAGTTTAGTCCAGCATATAATGATTATTATGAAGAGTTATTAGCAGCAAATCAAAAGTTGATAGATAAAAACATATAAACTCAAGTAGGGTAATTATCGTAAAAGGACGATAGAAATTAAAATCTATCGTCTTTTTTGTACCAAAAATCAGAAAGGAAAGATGGATAGGATAAGAAGCCCTACTTGATAAGCAAGGTAAAAACATAATAAAACACATGGTGATTGGAAATGAATGAATCCATTCGCTTTTTTTAAGACATGAAATTAAAAAAAGACATGAAGTATTTAATAGTTGGAGAGAGTGGAAAAGGAAAGTCCACTTGACTCAATATACTATTTGGTAATCTCCAACCTTTGGACGGAAAAATATTGATTGATAATAGAGAATTGTCTTATCGTCAATTAAGAGAAATTATTTTTTATAATAGTCAGTTTTCTAATGTTTTTTCGGATAATTATGCTAATAATGTCACACTATTTGATAGTTTTACAATAAAAGAAGAAATTAGTTTACCTGAAAAGCACAAAAATAAAATTTTAAAGAGTGATAATTGTAGTCAACTTAGCGGTGGACAGAAACAAATGATCAAATTGCAAAGAGCTATACTTTCTCAAATGCCTATTTTATTAATGGATGAACCATTTTCCGCGATGAATTCTGAACTCGAAATCGATCTCACTAAAAAATTAGTGCAATTAGATAAAACAATCATATTAGTCAGTCATAATACGAATCCTGATTACTTAAATCTATTTGATGAAGTTATTTATTTATAAAATGGGAAGACGAGTTAAAGAGTTACATTTACCTGGGGTAGAATACATAAGTTTTGAGAATTGAGATTGTTTCCTTCTAAAAATTTAGTGTGTCTTTATAAAATCTAATTGATTTAAACTTTACCTCTACAAAATATAAGGAGTATAGCTTATAAAAGGAGATCAGTAATGCAAGAACAGTTATTAGAGAAGATGAAGTTTAATTCACAAAACTATAATTTGGATGAAATAAAATGGTTAATTAATAATAGAGGTCATCCTAACTCAGAAATTAGAGATAAATTAATCTATAGGACTTTTGTCAGAGGAATGGCAAAAGAATTATTTTCAATAGATCAAGTTAGGTATATGATTGACCAATTGTTAGAGAAAGATTTTATTTTATTTGAAATTGATAAAAAAGGGGAAGCTACTTTAAAACGCTCTTTTTCCTTATTACTTCTCTCCTTAATTGTTACATACGACAATGAAAAAGGCTCAATATACTATAAACTTTTAGACAAAGAAGCGTTTAAAAAAATTGAAAATGATACCTTGACTTACTTTTACAAAGAGTTGGATTTTTCGGGATATGCTGATTGTTTTGGGTGGGTTCACACCTTTGCACATGCTGCAGATTTAATGGTTGCAATCGTTAAACACCCCTTATTTAATAAAACGAATCTGGAAGCTATCTGGAAAGCGATTATGAACTACTTTAGAAAGATAGAAATAAAACCGGTAGATGATGAAGAGGACCGTCTAGTCTATATTATTAAAGAATTATTTGTTCATAACATTTTACACGAGGATAAATTCAAAGTGTGGATTAATCGAGAAAATTTTCCGCGAAGAAATAATAAAGAATATTACCAATGGTCGGCATTTCGTTCATTTTGTATGGCAATATATATTGAATTAGATCAGTTAGGTCTTGCTAGTGATGATCTAAAAAAACGTTTGTATGATCCTATAAACAGGTAATCCGATTTAATAGTTAAAAATCTAAAATGAGTGACTGACTTAGCTGAATGATGAAATATTGCCATTAATCAAGAAATAGAGAAATGAATTTATACTTTCGAATTTATCATTTGCGATGTTAGTATTTAAAATTTTTTTGGTTAGGGATTTCTCGATTGTTTAGCTTTACTAATTTATGGATCATTTAAAGTTGATTTTTTCTCACTTCTATAAGTCAAACTTAAAAAAGTCTAGGAAGGAATTACCCTCCTATTTTTGTTATCAAAATCATCAATGTCTATATTCGAAAAAGAAGTTATCGATAATTTTAAGCAAGATAATTATCTTAATTACGATATCTCTGTAAAAATAAATTCAGATCAAGCTTTTTTTAACCAATCGGAATTACTGCCTTTTTAACGATTACTCATATGATACAAATTCTAATTGAAAATTAAAATTCTTATTATAAAATTCATATAAATAATTTATTTTGGAGGTAATGTATAGCTTTTCCATATATATTAGTAGGCTTATTTTATGTAAGTCTGATTTTAGGAATATTAGATTTATCAGATAACAAAAAACAACAAAAAAGATGCAAAGACAGATCAATGCTTTATGTAGACTGACAGGTCATAATGAATTAGATACGACAGTTTTATCTGAAGAAAATAAAAAATAAAAAATGAAAATGACATTTATCTTATTATTTATAAAAACAGAAGATTCATAAATCTTGATATTGGGGAATTTTTCTAATAGTTAAGATTTAATCGTTTTAGATTTTTCAATAAAATCTTTTTTTTGAAAGGGTTAATCTAATATCTTCTGCCATACAATTAAAAGTTAATAAATATCTCTCAACTTAAGAGAGAGTAAATTTTTGATCTGCAGAAATTAAAGGGAAAATTTTATCAACGTTTGCAACGAGTAATTGTTCATCAGAGTTATAAGAAAAGTTTTTTTGATAGAGCTAATAGCTCTATTTATTTAAGAAGACCTTTTGCATAATTTTTTTAAATATACCTTTTTTCTTTTACAGCAATTCGAATATAATCGTCAACATCATATTCTTCATTTGAATCGTTGTTGTCTGCTATAAAGATTTCTCCAAATTGATTGATAAGGATAAAGGAATTGTCCTATCTTTCTATAATGCGATAAATTTTACTAGAATCTTCAATATTATATGCTTTAGTATATTCTAATATTCCATAAGTTAACTCAACCATATTTAGTAATTCCTTTCCTAAAGTTATTATTTTATCTAGTAATTGTTTTAATGTTAATTCTTTGTCTATGAGTTACCATAGATAGAGTCAAATTAATTGTACAACCTATACCATAAAATGGTAATTGTTAGACCAGTATTTCATCTCTTAGCTCATCATATCCACGCATTTTTGATGAGCAATCGATTGTGTTGATACTATTGATTCCTTGCATTGTACCGTTCAGCTAAAATGCCAGGGAAGCAACCGCAGGACGTTATTTTTGTCGAGATACGTGGGTCTTTGTCATCAACCTCCTGATTTTAATTTATTTTAAAAAGGAATTGTGTTTCACTGTCGTAAGAATTTCTATTAATATCTTCTTTTCCACGATTATTTGTAATTAGGAATGCAGTTATTATAAGAAGATCATAATATATTTAATTGATAAATTGTACCTACTTCCTCTATATACGATTACGATTGGAGATTTTTTATAAATGATATTAAACCTTCGATTTAATTAGAGTTGAACACACTTCATACAAATATTCAAAAAGTTAGTTACTTCTATAATTTTACTAAAGATATACTTAAATAACTGAAGGAGCAGATTATGTTGAGAATTGAAAGGATTTCTATCTTATAATTCCCTCAAAAGTTAGATCCAAATCTAATTTTTGAGGGTTATTTCATTCTAAAAAGATAGGGTGTCTTTATGATTTATAATTTGTATAATTATTTATGAAAAGATGGGGGGATTTAGCAGTGAATAAAGTCTTGATTATTGAAGACAATATAGAAATAGCAAATCAAATTCAAAATTATATACTGAGCCATGATTATCTTGCAGACATCGCTCATTCCTATTATGAAGCTTTAGAAAAAATAAATATTACTTATGATGTTGCTTTATTAGATATCAACTTACCAGACAAAGAGGGGCATCATTTAATTGAACAGTTAAAAGTTAAAGATATTCGTGTCATTATTACAAGTGTGAAGAATGATGAGGATTTTATTATACGATCGCTAGATAGTGGGGCGGATGATTACTTGATTAAGCCTTTTTCTTTAGCGATACTTCGGGCAAGACTGGATGCCGTTTTAAGAACGATTCCTTTGACGGAAAATAAAACTTTAGCATACAAAGACATTGAAATTGACCTTACAAGATCGCAAGTTCATTATCATCACCAGTCCGTTAATCTAACAGCGCTTGAATACGAGATTCTTCTATTGTTTTTGAAAAATCCACATAGGGTTTATACAAGAAGTCATCTGATGCAAATGTTTTGGGAGGATAGGGATAAATACGTTAATGACAATACATTGACATCGACCATTAAGAGAATCAGAGAAAAGCTTGATAAGGATGTAATTACTACAATTAGAGGCATAGGATATAGGATGGATTAAATGATATATATACTTTGGATTTTCAGTCTACTAGGCTTATATTATTGGCTTGAATATAGAAAGAAGCAAAGAATCAATGAATTGCTTCAATTAATCGAAAATATGAACAAAAAAAATTATACCATGCCTATGAAGCAAGATGATTTTTCGATGTTAGAAGATGGTCTATACAAATTATTTATTGCTTTGGTGGAAGCTCGGGAACAGACTGTCGATAACGCTCAAAGGCAGATAGAATACCTTGAAGATATTGCCCATCAAATTAAAACACCTATAACAAGTATGCAGTTTTCTTTGGAAACCATAGAAGTCCAAGAAGCCAGTAAGTCGGAACTTTTAATTTTAAAAAGACAATTGTTAAGACTGAATACACTTTCAGATATTTTATTAAAGCTTTCGAGTCTTGATGCAAAAGAAGACCCCATGAAAAAAGAGACCATAAATTTAGCAGAATTAGTGGAATATGCTTCAGAAACAGTTGATTTTAGAAGGAATGTTCATTTTGAAGTGAGTGATTCTCTCGAAACTCTCTTTATAGAGGGTGATTTTTACTGGCTGGCTGAAGCCGTGACGAATATTTTAAAAAATGCCTATAATCGTCCCCTATGTAATCATATAAAGATTGATTCAAGGAGAAATCCTTTATTTACCTCGCTTACTATTCAAGATAATGGCGGTGGGATAGCTAGAGAGAACTTGAAAAAAATCTTTAGAAGATTTTATAAGACCCCTGATTCCAATGGGTTTGGAATTGGATTGGCCATGGCTAAGAGTATCGTTGAAAAGAATAAAGGAGAAATAAATGTCTCAAATGTTGAGAATGGGGCAAAATTTGAAATTAAATTCTATAATGTCACCTAATTATCACATTGCCAGACTATTATTAATTTACTAACTAATAGGAGGCTATTATGGAGATCTTAAAAGTAGAAAACTTGAAAAAAGAATACGGAAATGGAGATAATCTTGTTCAAGCTTTAAAAGGGGTCAATCTAACCATTGACAAAGGAGAATTTGTGGCGATAGTTGGTCCTAGTGGTTCAGGCAAGTCTACTTTACTCCATATTGTGGGTGGCGTCGATTTTCCAAGTGAGGGCAAAGTTTATATAGAGGGAAATGATATCGCTAATTACAGCGCGAAAGAATTAGCCTTGTTCAGACGGAGAAAAGTTGGTTTAATCTATCAGTTTTATAATCTCATACCCAATATTTCAGTCAGACATAATATAGAACTCCCCTTAAAATTAGACGGAAAAGCAATTGACAAGGGGGGGTTTAAGGATATAGTTCAAAAATTGGGGATTGAAAATAAGTTAGACAGTTTCCCTAGTGAGCTCTCAGGTGGCCAGCAACAAAGAGTGGCTATTGCTAGAAGCTTAATTTATAAACCTTCGATTATACTTGCAGATGAACCAACAGGTAATTTAGACCGTAAAAATTCGCAAGAGATTATCGATATTTTAAAATTCTTTAACAAAAGTTTAAAACAAACGATCATAGTCATTACCCATGATGAGGAAATCGCTCTTCAAACCAATAGAGTGATTACAGTTGTCGATGGTAAAATTGAGGGGGATGAGCGCAATGAATAAAAGAAATTTCCCTATTTTTATTTCGCTGTTTATTGTGAGTCTATTTTTTTCGGTGGTCATCTATTATGGCTACAACAATCTCTTAATTCATTATAAGTCTACTATGGCTCAGAATTACGCCGATGCTGTGATTAAACAAGAATTAAACAGTCAAGAAATTAAGCAACTTCAATCGATAGAAACAGTAAAATTAGCTGGTGGAACATCAGTTCAACCAGATTCAGGCTTATATGAAAAGGATATTTTAGCTATCAATTATCAAGATGAATCAATCAATCAAATGCGAAGCTATTCAGAGATGATTGAAGGACACTTTCCTGAAAATGATTCACAAATAGTCCTTTCCAAATCCTTTATTGATAAGCATCAGCTTAAATTAGGGAATAGACTATCAATTAAACTGGGTAGTCGAGTGGTTAATCAAAAAGAAGTAGGTCCGTTAAGTACGGTAACTAATGAAGAAACATTTAATGTAATAAATACTAAAGAGTATGAAATCGTAGGTGTTTATGAAGATGTCTATAATAAATATAGTAAAATTACCCATGCATTGACCTATGCCATTAGTGATCAACCACTGCAAGCTTCAATTAAATTTGATTCTTTTGAAGAGGCTTATAAAAATAGAGAGACTCTACAAGAACAAATGAGTCAAACATTAGATCGCACTCTAGATTTAGAGTTTAATGAAAGACTGATTGCATATTTCGGGGTTGAAAATGATCCGATACAACAATTTATGTCAAAAGCTATGATCATTTTTTCCTTAATTGTCTGTTTAGCTCTATTTATCTTTTTCATCAAAAATATATTCTGGGTATGGGGACTTAGAAAAATAAAAGAGCTTTCAGTGTATAAGTCGATTGGAACTACCAATTTACAAATATATAAGCTGTTAGTGAAGGAAGCTATTTGGCTATCTATCATCCCAATTTTAATTGGGCATTTCCTGGGATTTGCAATCTTATCTGATTTATTTATTAATATTCAAAAAGCACAAGAAGTGACAAAAATAGAATTAATCCAAATTAATCCTCTTTTAAGTCTGGTCATCTTATTGATTACTTTTTCAGTGGTCTTATTTGCAGTCATAACTCCAACAAGAAAAATCACTCAAATCAGTATTATTGACGGAATAAAGGGTAATATTAGCTTGGGTAAAACAAGTAAAAAAAAAGCTGATAATCTTTGGCAAGAGCTAAGATTGAATAACCTAGCAAGTATAAAATCGCAGACATATATTTCAGCTATAGGTATTATAATCATTTCTTTATTCCTTTTGGTTGTGTCAATTTCGCGTTATTATACTAATTTTGGCTACTTTGATGAAGGGTATAATATTATCGTTGATTATTATAGTAAAGATAATGAAATTCCTGTAGTCTTAAAAGATATCTTAAAAGAAATACCGCATAATAAAGGGTATATTTCGAAAGCGAAGTACTTATCTATTGAAAATAATTTAGCCTTATCCAACCAGGCAGAGGAAGTTGGTTTAGGCAAAAAACTAAAACAAGAACTAGAAAAAATGGACTCAGATTATCTTGAAGGCTTCTTGATTGCTTTAGAAGAAAAAGATTTAAAAAAGATGGGAGGAGAGAAGGGGCAATTCATTTTAGACAATCGGGTTCAAGAGGATCCTCAAACACCAATTGCCAAGGCAAAAAAAATCCCTTATTTCAAAAATGTTGAAAAAATGGATATATTCATTGGTGAAAACTATCGGTCAAAAATTAAAATCGCTACTACCATTAATGATCCTGGTATGTATGAGTCGCGGACGCTACCCTTTCAAGTTAAGCTTTATACTGATTTTGCTAATTATCATCGCTTGATGGAGGATGCTAATTCGGAAGTCGCTCGCTATCCCTATAAATTAAAAATAAATGTCGCTGAAGCAGAAGTGAATGATGTGAAGCATTATATTGAAGCGAAGATTAATCAGCAGGTAGCTTATGATGACCAATACGAGATAATCTCAGGAGAAGAAGTCAAAAAAAATCGAGTTCAAAGTCTAAACTCCTTAATAAAAATTATTGTGGCGATAGGTTTGATTATATTTATCTTAAATTTAACCAATGGCTATTCATCCATTAATATGAGTTTAATGAATAGGAAAAAAGAAATTGGCATGCTTTATTCTTGTGGAATGGATTCAAAAGAATTAAAAAAACTCTATCTAAAGGAATTTTTCTTCGAACAAATAAAATCGTTTATGCTTTCAATTTTTGTGACGCTTGGCGTTATGATTAGTATTTCATTGTTATCCTCCACTCTAAGTCTGGGGGTTCTGATTAATAACTATTACTATTTACTATTTTTAGGATTTTCTTTGGTTATCTATCTAATTAATATACTTATCTATTACCTCTCATTAAAAAGAATTTTAGATAGACCCATTATTGATTTAATTAGAACGATCTAAGTTTAACATTATAAAGATGTGCTAGACATCCGCATGGTTTTCTAGCACATCTTTTATTTTGTCTAAGAAGAGGGTAAAAAAACTGGAATAATAAAGGTTTAAAGAAGAAAAGTTTTCCGTAGAAATTGAGAAATTAACCTATTTTAATTAATTTTAAGTCTTTTAATTAAATTCAAATCTCCCTAAATAATTTAAGCGAATACAAACATTATCACTTTCTTATCACATTAGGACTCTATACTAGGTTTAAGTAATCAGTTGGATCATATAATAATTATAGATGAAATGGGGTTTATTATTTATGCTAGAGTTAGATTTACGCTCACGGGTAAAAAAGTATCGGAAAATAGTTCAGATAATAACCCTTGTCGGTTTAATTCTTTCAATGATTATTATTTATTTTATTTCTTGTGGCACGTATTTTAAGCCTGAAAATAAAGGTGGAATGTTTACCGTTCACCTCCGTCAATTAGGTTTTTGGGGGCCGCTCTTCTTCATTGGAGTACAAATTTTTCAAGTAGTTATTCCCATCATACCAGGTGGGATGACTTCAGTAGCAGGAAATTTTGTCTTTGGAACTTTAATTGGTTTTATTTATAATTATATAGGGATTACCATTGGATCGATTATTGCTTTCTTTCTGGCACGTAAGTACGGAAAATTTTTTATACTCTGCTTTATTTCGGAAAAGTGTTATAAGAGATATATGGCTTGGACATCAAATGTTAATCGTTTTGCTTGGATATTAGGAACATTATTCTTCTTACCAGCCGCGCCTGATGATATTCTATGTATGATTGCTGGGCTGACTTCTTTGTCTTTTAAAAAGTTTATTTTAATTTTTATCCCAACAAAAGCTGTTTCTACTTTTGTGTTTACTTGGCTAATACAAGAAGGAATTTTATATTCTATCGATTGGCTGACACACTTATAAAATTATATTAATTAAAACGGTAGAAGGAGAAAATAAGGTGAAAGTTTCTACTAATTTATTAAGATTTAGTTTAAAATCTAAATGATATACTTCCTACAAAATAGAAGTAAAGAGGGTACTGAAATATGAAATTTCATGAATTTGGCGATCGAAAGTGTCCACATATATTATTGGTGCATGGTGGAGGTAATTCTTGGTGGAATTATCTTCGCCAAGCGCGTATGTTATCCGAAAACTACCATGTCATTTTACCAACACTTGATGGTCATGGAGAAGAATATCAGAAAGATTATATCTCGACTGAAAATTCTTCACAGCAAATTATGGATTATATAAGAAATAATTGTGATGGAGAATTGTATGCTGTAGGTGGTGTTTCTTTGGGTGGGCAAATTGTTATGGAGTTATTATCATTAGACAATGAAATAGCACAGAAAGCAATCATAGATGGAAGTCTTTGCATTCCTCAGCCAAAATTAGCAAGAGTTAGTACGATAATTGTAAAACTTTTTGGTAAACTTATGTTTAGTAAATTAGCTAGTAAAGTTCAACTTAGTTTAATGAAAAAAATGTATCCAAATATGGCTTACCCAGCAGAACTAGAAAACTATTATATGGTAGATATGCCAAGACTTCCCATGAAAACATTAATCACAATGTACCAAACATATATGGGAGGATATAAGCTAAAAAGGTCTATTATAGATAGTAAAGCACAGGTTTTATATATTTATGGTGAAAAAGAAATGCGCTGTGTCAAGGAATCAGCGAAGCTATTTCGAAAAATGCATCCTAATTGTACTCTATATGAAGCCAAAGGTATAGTCATGGCTACCTATCGGCATATCTTCCTCTAGAGTGGATGGATCTGGTTCAACCATTTTTAGAAAATAATGTTTAATTTAGGAGAGAGATAAAATTCTTTAACAAATCCCTATTTGTAGAATAAACAAATTCACAGACAAAGCTAAAGAGATAGCAATATCGTCTTTTTAACCTAATTAAAAAATAAAAAACGGATGAAATAAGAATTCCATTAATTAGTTAAAAACTTCAATTATTAAACCTAATCGGGGCATTTTTCGAACAGATTTCAGATTATTCAAGAATGAAAGGTTCTCTAAGCAAAATTGTTCATATTTTGGAACAAAAAACAGAAGATCATCTAAAAGACAAGACATATTTATCAGGTTCGATCGAATTAGAAGATGTCCACTTTAGTTACAAAGATTATTCGATCATTAACGGAGTGACTCTAAAAATCAAGCCAGGTCAACAATTAGCCATTGTGGGTCCATATAATAGTTAAAAAATTACTCCACTACCTATCACATAGTCGAAAAACGATGAGTATGTTAATGTTCTCTTGAAGTAGGATACAAGTGGATGAATAAGAAGGAAAAATGGATACAATAGATTTTTTTAACCTTTTTGATCTTCAACAGAGTGCCTCCTTATAATTTAAATGGTCATTAAAAATAAAGATAGTTTATATGGATTGTAATTGACAGTAAAAATGCTTTCAAATCACCCTTAAAAGACTGGGTGTTTTAAATGGTATGATATTAAAAAACAACGAATTCAGAATTCTTGAAAAAGTTCTATTTTTATTCTAAGATAAATTTGTTAACGAAGACCAATAAATTGAATGTGCATGGATAGAAAGTTCGTTGCTTTAATGAATTGGTTTAGGAAGGGGGCTTCAAGAAAAGTATAGGAGATAACTAATGACATTCAATGGGGTTGTTCGTTAAAACGATATGGAACATAGTCTTGTTTATAACTAGTTAATGAAATCAGTTATAGGGTTGGTTTTTGTATTTAAAGGAGCGTTTTATATGGATAAAAAGATTACCGTTATTGCTGGTGGTGTGATAGGTAGTTCTTTCCCCATTGTTTTTGCTATTGGAGGATATAATGTAGTTTCTTATAACAAATGGGAAGAAGAAGAAGAAAAAGTAAAAAAATATATTGATAATGCTTTAAATACCCTAGTTACTCAAAATGTTTTTACATCAGAAGAAAGAGATACAATTTTAAGCAGAATCTCTTATACAGGAAACTTAGAAGAAGCGCTAGCAGATGTTAATTATGTTCAAGAGTGTTTACCTGAAGATTATGAAATAAAACAAGGATTTATTAAAGACTTTGAAAAATATGCACCAGAAAAAGCAGTAATGGGTTCTTCAACCTCTGGCTTGCTTATTTCAGAAATCGCTAAATTTGCTGAAAAACCCGATCGAATTATCGGAGCACACCCTTATAATCCCCCGCACTTGATTCCGCTAATTGAATTGGCTAAAGGCGAAAAATCGAGTGATCAGGCGATTGAAGTGGCTAAAGAAATCTTTAAGTCTTCTAATAAAGAACCGATTGTATTGAATAAAGAATTAAAAGGTTTTGTTTCTAACAGAATTCAAGCGGCTGTTTTTAGAGAGCTTATCTCAATGGTCTTAGACGGTGCAGTATCGATGGAAGATGCTGATAAGGCAGTTACCTTTGGACCAGGCATTCGTTGGGGAATTATGGGACCGGGTCTTGTCTTTGAACTAGGCGGAGGAGAAGGTGGAATTGAAGCTGTCCTCAAACATATCGGTCCATCGTTAGAAAGCTGGTTAGAAGACCTTGCTACATGGACTGAAATTCCCGAAGAAGCCAAGGAGAAAATTCCGAAAATGGTCGCAGAATCGCTTAAAAACAGACCAAAAGAAATTGGAAATGATCGGGAATCCTTATTAAAATATAGGGATGAAATGTTGCTAGATATCCTTAAACTCCATGATAAATTTTAACTAAAAATAAGAATATAGAATGATGGATCCCTTCACCCGTATTTGGATGAGGGGAATTCTTATTTTAAAGTTATCATTTATTATAGGTTTAAGTAGACCTGTTTACGATAAAACGTTGGAGGATAGAATGAAGACGATCCTGGTAATTAAATTATAAACAGGTAATCGAATATAGTAACAATTCTTGAATACGACAAAGTGATATTACCTTTTTATATCAGTGGGCACCTTAATTAAAATAAATTAATTTATTTCGAAACTTTAATTTTTGAAGTAGCCTTGCTATAATGATAATAAAACCGTTTAAAATAAGACAAATATTTATAAAAAAATTTAGGTCGATTTAAATAATTTCAATTCAATTTTAATTGGTTCAAGGGACAGATTCATAGAGGAGGGTATTAATGAAAAACAAAAAGTTTGATACTTCATTTTGGAAAAACTATAAATTTTTTATCATTCTAATTCAAATTTTGTTCCTTTATTTTTTGCTTCAATATTTAAATTTAGAGACTTTAATTGATATTATTGTATTGATAGGATACACTCTTTTAATTCTAAACTCTCTAATACACGTTTTATTCAAGAAGCAAGAGAATTAAGAATAAATTCAGTCTTAAGTAAATAAAGAATATATAATAGAATTATATTGTTTTGAATGGGTTTAAAAAATTTCAGATAGTTAGTTGTTAATATGGAATTTCACCTATCCTGCAAGTGAAAATCTATTAAGATTATCCTTTTAAGAATGGTTAGTGTTCAAGCGACTCAGGCTGTAAAATGTTAGAAAAAAAGGAATAATATGAAGAAGAATAATAAAAAAGTCGTAAAGAAATTAATCGTTTTCGGTTTTGTTTTATATTTTTAGTGCCATGGTTAATGGTCTATCAATTTATTTATTTAATACAACACTCGCAGAATTTTTGCTGAGAATATATTTTTTCTAACCAAATTGCAAAGAGTTATGAGTTAGTGTGACTAGCTTTCTTTAATCAAATATAAAAAAAGGAGTAAGTTATGAAGTGTTATAACTTACTCTTTTTTAGCAATAATGAAGTTGTTTTTAAGAGAGGCCGATATAATAATTATCTCAGGCTAATAGTTAAACTTTCTACTAAAATTAAAGCTAGCTTTTAGTTTAATTCCTAAATAGTAGTCTCACTAGAATCAATTGTTGAGTTAAGCTTCATTTTATCACTAAAAACAGTTTTTATATAAACCTAATTTAAATAATGTAAAAGTATAGGATAAAGATTGACTTTAATAATGTTAAATGATAACTTTAACTTAATTAAAGAAGGAGGGTGAAATGAAAATTAATATTATTCCTGAATGGATGGCAAATCTTGAAGAAGAAGATTTATCTTTTATCAAAAGATTTATATTAGCATCTGGCTCTTTAAAAGAAATCGCTAAACAATATGAGGTTACTTATCCGACAGTAAGACTAAGGTTAGATAGGCTTATCCAAAAAATTCAAATGAGCGATGATATTGCAAATGAACCTTATATCTCTTTAATTAAACGATTGGCTGTTAATGATAAGCTTGATTTTGAAACAGCTAAAATTTTGGTTTCAGAGTATAAAAAGATGAAAGGAGTTGAATGATATGAGAGCTGCTTTGATTATGTTTATTGTATATGGGGCATTAATTATTATCTTACAAATATTATTATCTAAACTTAAAAATAAATGGTTTGGCTTGATACTGCCCTCTTTAAGTTTTGTCTATTCTATGTCTTTATCACTTATTTTAACCATCACCCCCCTGGAACAATCCGATAACATGAAAAGTTTAATGGATTTTGTATCGACACTCTTAGTAAACAATATACCTACCTTTATTCTATTAGCTATATATTTTGCTATGAGAAAGCAATTAAAAATTTCTTCCCAAATTGAAAAAATGAAAATTAGAGATTTATAATAGAATTATGTTAGAAGTTATAAAAATAAAACTTTTAATTTAAATTTAAATAATCTTTTGCTTTTAGTCAGAAAATTATGAAAAATATTAAGAACTATAAAAGAGAACCATTCGAGTCTCTTTTAAATATGGAAATTCATTTTATTTGCTAAAAATAAATAGGACAGTTGAAAGTCTTAACAATTCATTTGAATGATATAAATTCAAAGCAATCCCTGATATAATCGCCATGCAAAGAATATTTGCCAAAATATGATCACTTGCAATTTCAAATTGCTAGGCCAAAACTCTGATAAAGCCTATCTTAAATTTAGGAGGTGAAGACGATGCTCAATGAGATCTTAAAGGAAAAGAGAAAAGAACTTAAACTTACTCAGCAGCAGGTTGCTGATTCGTTGAATGTCACACGACAAACATTGTCTAGTTGGGAAGTAGGAAAAAGCTTTCCTGATATTCCAACCTTGATTAAGATTAGTAATTTTTATCAAATATCTATAGATTATATGTTAAGAGGGGATGTTGATCTGATGAAAAAAGTTGAAAAAGATGCAAATGAATTGGAAAAATACCAAAAAATAACAGAGATTTTAAAAATGATCGTTTATGGGTTACTGATTGTTACTTTTTTCTATGGTGCCGGCTATGCAATTGGAAAAGGGTGGGGGCATTTTATGCCCTAAATCGTTTATTTCAATGAAGCAAGTTTATTTAAAGGTAATTAGTTAATCCTTAGTCATTCTATTTATAATCCTTAAAACAACTTTTTTCTAAATCTACTTTTAGACTTAGGAAGTAGTTGTTTTTTTTGTTTTATTTGCCAAGAAAAAGTAAATTAAACAACTTAAGCTGTCAAACTGGCTGATTTATAAACTCTTTTAAAGATGACAGTCAATCTTGAAAGGGGGTAGTGTATCTGAATGGTACGTATATTATAGAGAGTAGGAAGTTGGCAGACTAAACAAGGAGAATTTTATGAAGAACACAAAAAGAAAACTGTTAGTGATCAGCTTATTGACGCCACTTGATATCACATTATTTCTACAAGCCCCAGAACATTTAGTTAAGAAAATGTTATGACCTGTCTTAATAGGAATAATCTATTTCCCTCGACTTGCGAACTGTCTAGTCCATATTAACTGAAAAATGATGAGTCTTTTCATACTCATCTTACCTCTTAACGCTATCCTTGTTGTAATGCCTTTGTCTTCAGCCTTTGCTTATTTAGGCGAAATTTTGGCTTATCGTTTGTATAAAGAACTAATGATTAAAAGTAGTCACCTTGATCAAATTCAATACCCATTTTAATTTCTGAGTGATCTTCGATCTAATTCTTAAAATCAACTGAACAACTGAATCAATTGACCGTTAAGGATAGAGCTAGTTCTAACTCTGTTCTTTTGTTTTTGTTTGAAAGCCCAGCTAATGCTATAGGGTTATGGTTAAAATACTAGGCGATATGGATAGAATTTTGCAATCTACCACATAAAAGACAATAATGTGAAAACACAAAAGCAATTAAACTTTACAAGGTGAAAACAATACTTTACATATCTCTTTTGGAATGTTATTATTTAGATAATAGTTAAAGGAGGAGCAAACTATGGAAAAAGAGGATGTTTTAAAAAAAGCACAGCGAGCACAAAAAGACGAAAGGGACGAAGCCATTAATACGAAAGCTTTTCAAATTGGGTGGGTAGGAGTATCGGTTGTAATGTTACTTCTTATTGTTTTGAGGGTTATCTTTAATGAATCAGCCATAGACATTATGATAATCTTAATGGCTCAAGTAGCTGCGGCTTCATTTTATCAGTATTCTAAAATGCCAGATAAAAAGCTCTATTTGGTAAGTGGGATCATAGCTATATTAGCTATTATATTAGGCTTTGCCTCATTATTAAGTAGTTACGGAGTTTTTTAAATATGGGAAAAAAAGAAGAATTAGTTTTACTAAATCGCTTAAAAGTTGCTAGAGCAGAGAAAAGTTTGACTCAGGAAGAATTAGCCAAATTAGTGGGGGCTTCTCGACAAACTATTAGTGCTATCGAAAAAGGACAATTTAATCCATCCGCAAGATTAGCGCTTATTATTTGCATTGCTTTAGATAAAAAATTTGAAGAGTTATTTTACTTTGGCTAATTTAAGTAGGTGTTGATCTTCGGTGTACTTCTTAAAACAGACTGAATAGTTGAATAAATGGAATCTTAAAGAATGGAGTTCGTTTTTTGCTCTATTCTTTTTATTTTATCTTTATTTTTACTGTTTAACAAAGACTATTCTGTTAAGCTTAAGCTATCAGATGAAGTCTTGATTGAATCTAGTTTATGGACAACAGTCTTAAGGACAGATAGTTTTTAATAAAATAGAGAGATGATTCAGCATAGTATATTTATAGATTAAGGGGAGAAAAATGGAAATCAAAGAACTTTCAAAAGAAAACGTAGAAGAGTTTATCATTTATTTGAACAAAGCATTGGCAATAGAACCGGATAGGATGACAACGGATGATATAGATGAAGAAGCGATAATTAAAGTGGTTTCCAATCAACCCAACGAACTAAGTCGTTCTTTATTAGCTTATGAGGACCATCAGATTGTGGGTAGGTTGGAGTTTCATTCTTATCTTTGCATTCAAGATTCTTATAGGATGGCCTATGTCAATTGGGTCTATACACTGCCAGACTATCGACACAGGGGAGTGGCTCAGTCATTATTTAAAGCATTTGAGAATATTTGCTTACAAGAAGAAATAAATCAGTACTTTTTAATCCAGGCAGAGAATCAAGCGGCGAGCCGTTTTTATAAGGCCTTTGAACATGGAACATCTAGTAAAGAAATAATTTTAAGAAAGACATTATCTAAGTTTTAGAAAGCCAAAGCAACTTATAGAAGACATCTTTTTCTTTAATCCCAGCTTTTCACTTATCGATTTGTGAGACGGCTGAAATCATGCTAAAATAGGAGGAGTAAATTTATTTAAAAGTCGCGATTGAATGTTAAGTATTTTTTTTAAAGACTGTTACTTATTCTAGCTAGTTATTAATCAATAGGGGAGCTTAAGATGTCACTTGAAAAAACAATCTATCTCAATCAATTACTTTCCTACTATGGTTCTCTCCTAACGGATCGTCAATTATCCATGATGCAATCTTATTACGAAGAAGATTTATCATTATCGGAGATCGCAGACTATTATGAGATTAGTCGCCAGGCTGTGCATGATATTCTAAAACGTTCAGAAAAATTATTAGAAAGCTATGAGGAAAAGTTACGTATTTTAGCCAAAAGCAATGACCGACTGAAACATTTAAAAGAAATCCGCTCAATGGTGGCAGATCAAGATGACATATTAGAAAAAATTGACTATTTAATTCAATTAGAAAGCTAAAAAGGAGCAGTATTATGGCATTTGAAGCATTATCCGAACGATTACAGAATTCTATTTCATTTGTTGGTAAAGGGGAAAAAATTACCGAAGCCGACCTAAAACAAATGATGCGTGAGATCCGACTTGCTTTACTGGAAGCGGACGTTAACTTCAAGGTAGTGAAGACTTTTGTAAAGAAAGTAAATGAGAGAGCGCTCGGATCAGAAGTCCTAGACTCACTGTCACCGGCTCAACAAGTGGTTAAAATTGTTAATGAAGAATTAACCGAATTAATGGGGGGCGAGCATACTCCGATTAATATCTCTAAGCAACCACCAACCGTAATTATGATGGCTGGTTTGCAAGGGGCTGGTAAAACAACTACGGTGGGTAAATTGGCGAAACATTTAAAAGAGCAAGGTTTAAAGAAACCCTTGCTAGTTGCTGGGGATGTTTATCGTCCAGCAGCCATTGACCAACTCCAAACGATTGGTCGACAACTTGGTTTTGATGTTTTCAGTCAAGGAACGCAAGCAAATCCGGTCGAGATTGCTAGAGAAGCTCTTCAACAGGCGCGTTTAAATGGTAACGAAGTGGTCTTAATCGATACGGCGGGTCGTCTTCACGTAAATGAAGAATTAATGGAAGAGCTGCGTCAGATTAAAGCAGCTGTTCAGCCCGATGAAATCCTCTTAACCGTCGATGCTATGACCGGTCAAGATGCTGTAAACGTAGCAGCGGCCTTTAACGACTCGCTAGATATTACCGGTGTTGTTATTACCAAATTAGATGGTGATACACGAGGAGGAGCCGCGCTTTCTATTCGTGCCATTATCGACAAACCGATAAAATATACCGGGCAAGGTGAGCAATTAAGTGCACTTGAGCCTTTCCATCCGGATCGTATGGCAGGACGAATTCTCGGTATGGGCGATATGATGACCCTTATTGAGAAGGCTCAACAAGATTTTGATGAAGAACAAGCAGCTAAGATGGCTGATAAAATTAAAGATGCTTCCTTTGATTTTAATGATTTTATTGATCAAATGGATCAAGTTCGTAAAATGGGGCCTATTAAAGACCTACTTAAGATGATCCCTGGTATGAATAAAATTCCTGGTCTGGAAGATTTTAATATCGATGATAAAGAGATGAATCGAGTCAAAGCAGTGGTTCAATCCATGACTCCTTATGAAAGAACCAATCCAGATGTCATTTCCCAAAGTCGTCGACGCAGGATTGCGGCTGGCTGTGGTCAATCCTTACAACAAGTTAATCAATTAATTAAGCAATTCAACCAATCGCGTGAAATGATGAGTCAAATGTCCAATGGTAAAATGGGGGGCATGAACAAAATGATGAATCAATTGCAACAAGGAGGACAAAAGGGTGGAATGCCAAATATGGGCATACCTTCTTTGGGTAAAATACAATCGCCAGAGCAGATTCAAAAAGAGCAAGAACAAAAGAAAATTGCCCGTCTGTTGAAGAAAAAACGCAAGCGTAAATAAATTTTTAGTCTGTAAAGGAAAAACCCTTTACAGATTGTTTTTTTTCTGTTATTATTCATAACTGTGATAGAACTTATGGAGGTGAAATACATGGCAGTTAAAATTCGTTTAAAGCGTTCAGGAGCTAAGAAGCGTCCTTTCTACCGTATCGTGGTAGCAGATGCACGTTCTCCACGTGACGGTCGTATTATCGAAAAAATCGGTACTTACAATCCTGTTTCAGAACCAAGAGAATTAGTAATTGATGAAGAGAAGGCTTTAGAATGGTTAGCAAATGGGGCACAACCCTCAGATACCGTTCGTAACCTTTTATCCAGTCAAGGAATTATGCAAAAATTCCACGAATCTAAATTAAGCAAATAGCCTAATCAATAGCGTCAAAAGATAAGGATGTGCTCTCAATGACAGAAAAAATTGAACGTTTAATTCAAACTATTGTGGAACCTTTAATAGACCACCCAGAGGAGTTTCAAATTGAACTTCATGATACTGAAGAATTTATGGAGTATCATTTAATCTTACATCCTGATGATGTAGGACGAATTATTGGTAGAAAAGGCCGTGTCATTCGAGCAATTCGAACAATTGTTTACAGTGTTCGTCTACGTGATCAAAAACGCTCACGTATCGTCATTGCTGATGACCTCAATGATAATGAAGAAGAGTAAAATAATAGGGTAACTTATTATTTATTCCATCTTAAGGCACTAAACTGAGTCTAACTTAAGTTAGTGTCTTTTTGTATGTGCCCTGAGTAAACTCGTACTCAAAACTTTAGACAAAGAACACAACTTTTTATACCCTTAACTTACAAATGAATTTACAGGAGGAACACATATGGAATATTATCAAGTTGCAAGGATTGTCAATACCTTTGGTATTAAAGGGCAATTAAAATTATTGATGGACACCGACTTCATAGAGGAACGTTTTGCTAAAGAGAATCGTTTATTTGTAATGAAAGACGGAAAAAGTATCCAGCAAGTGACTGTTGAATCCTTCCAAGAACATAAGGGTTCTTATCTTGTAAAATTCAAAGAGTTTAGTAATATTAATCAAGTTGAAAGCTTTAAAGGGCTAACTTTAGCTATTCCTGCTGATGATCAGCAAGAACTAGAAGAAGGGGCTTATTATCACCACCAAATTATTGGTTTAAGTGTATATACAAATCAAGGTGAAAAATTAGGAAAGATTAAAGAAATCATGGCCTTAGGTTCTAATGATGTTTGGGTGGTTAAAGCTGAAAAAGCTAAGCAAAAAGATATCTTACTTCCTTTTATTGATGACGTTGTTAAAGAAGTGGATTTAGCTCAAGGAAAAGTAACGGTGGAGTTAATGGAGGGACTTGTTGATGAAGGTTAAAGTATTAACACTTTTTCCGCAAATGTTTGCCCCTATGCAGGAGTCATTAATGAAGGCTGCTCAAGATAAGGGGATTCTTGAGTTTTCCACCCTTGATTTTCGCCAATTTGCCGTTAATAAGCACGGTCATGTTGATGATTATCCCTATGGTGGTGGAGCAGGTATGTTGTTGCGTCCTGAACCGATAGTGGAGTGTTTAGAAAGTCTCGACTTAGATTCAAAGACACCGATTATCTTGGTGGATCCTACTGGCGAACCCTTTACGCAAACTATGGCGCAAGAGTGGTCGACAAAAGATGAGTTGGTTTTTATTTGCGGCCATTATGAAGGCTTTGATGAACGGATCCGTTCTTATGTCTCTCAAGAAGTTTCCTTAGGTGATTATGTTTTAACCAACGGGGAGTTACCGACTATGGTGATGATTGATGCGACAGTAAGGTTAATACCGGAAGTTGTCGGGAATGCTGAATCCATTGTCAGTGAGTCTTTTCAAGATCATTTGTTAGAATACCCTCAATATACAAGACCGCAAAATTTTCGCGGAATGGAAGTGCCAGAGGTTTTATTGAGTGGTCATCATGAGCGAATTGACCAATGGCGTCAAAAAGAAAGTTTGAGAAAAACAGTTGAAAGAAGACCCGATATGTTAAAAAAACGTAGCTTAAGTAAGCAAGAAGAGCAGTGGCTAGAAGAATTTAAAAATTTGGCTCAAAATTAAGCAATTGAGCCTTTACAAGTGTTTTATTTCTTGTATAATTGTTTAAGTGGTCTATTGACCCGAATTAACGATATTCCGCTAAATAGAAAGACTATTTAAGAATATTTGTTGGAAGGAGAAATGAAAATGAGTAATTTAATCGATAAAATTACCCAAACTCAATTACGTGATGATGTTCCTGATTTCCGTCCTGGAGATAATGTTCGTGTTCATGCCCTGATCGTTGAAGGTGAACGTGAGCGTATTCAAATCTTTGAAGGCTTAGTAATTAAGCGTCGTGGTGTTGGAATCAGTGAAACATATACTGTTCGTAAAATTTCTAATGGAGTAGGTGTTGAACGTACATTCCCTGTACATTCACCACGTGTCGCTAAATTAGAAGTAACACGTAAAGGTAGAGTACGTCGTGCTAAGTTATACTACATCCGTTCATTGTCTGGAAAAGCAGCACGTATCAGAGAACGCGGACGTTAGAAAAGACCCAGAAAGCCTATTCTGTAGGCTTTCTTTTTTTGTTAGGAAAATTTTTTTCATTTAAAATAAACATGAGGAGACTCCCAAAAGTTAGCGTTTAAAACGTTCTTTTGAGGGTCTCCTCTCTACATTTAAATGAGAAACTATTTTATTGTTCAAAGATATCCGAGCGATATGTAGGTAAGTTCTTCTTTAATTCATTAGCTTGCCGAGTCAAGCTTAATCCAATATCAGTATCGGCAACATAATAACGTTTTGGTTTTTCAGTCACTACATATTTCTTTGGTAGGATATCAAAGCGTGAGGCAATAGCATCTTCTCTGCTTGTAAATGGCTGGTGAGCACAGATATAAATTTCAAATGAATTATCTACTAAGGTATAGCCGGCAATGCCGGTTACTTTTTGATAAGGTTTTGCCAAGCCACCATCGATGACTAACATTTTTCCATTGGCTTTAACCGGTTTTTCACCTGCAACGGCTTTAACAGGTGTGTGTCCGTTAATAATATAGCCGGTCGGTTCTAAATCAAACTCTGCCAGCATTTTTAGGCAAAAATCTTCATCATTCCTTAACTCATAATATGGATTTTGAATTTCTTTATGGGTTGTTTTATCTTCAAGGAAGTAACGTTCAAATGTTTTCATGGCATGTTTACCAAAGAGTGTAGAAACAGGACCACACCATAAATACCATACTAAATCGGTATCAAAATCATCCATAGAGTTCTTATCTAGAAAAGTTCGTGTAATCGATTCGCCAAACTTTTCCATCAAACTGCGTCCACTATATTCTTTACCATCTAGGGTGACTTTCATAAATTCCCCGTCTTGATGAGTGGGGATACAGCCGTGGAAAAGTAAGTTGCCATTGTAGCACTTATACATGGTTCCCTTTGAGACTAAAAAGTTAATATGACGTTGTAACTTTTCAGAATTTTGGAATTGATGCAATAAGTCTAAGAGTACTAATTCCTCGCCTAAAGTCAGTTCAAAGGGTTCTGCAGAATCGACCCTTTGGAAGCAACCGTTCTTAATTGGGTATTCAACGCCCTCAACCACGACACTTTGACGGTCAGCGGATAATTTATCCAGTAAGAGTCTTTCTTCCATATTGAATTCAGGACGCCGTTGGATAATTTGACTTTCCACTTTGAATTGCATAATCGAAATAGCTTGATGCATGAGTGTGATTTCATCAATTTCCTCTTGGCTTAATTCGGAATTATCTCCGCGAGGGTGAAAGGCTGGATTGTCTTGGTAATAGCGATGGCCATATTTGGCTAAGCGACTTAAGTCAATTCCATAATCTTTCAAGAGTTGACTATGACCATAGCGCAGCTGGATACGGATAACATTGGTCAAACAAGCTAATGATCCTGAATAGGCACCAATCCAGATAATATCATGGTTACCTAATTGAATATCAAGCGAAGGAATTTCCATTAGGCGGTCTACGATTTTATCCGGATTTGGTCCTCGATCGTAGATGTCTCCTAATACATGGAGGTGGTCAACCACAAAACGTTGAATTAACTGAGCTAAAGCCATGGCAAAGTGGTCAGCAAGATTGAGGTCAATAACGGTGTTAAAAATAGTGTGGTAGTAGCGTGACTTATTATCTTTTTCGTCATATTGATAAATAAGTTCTTCTAGAATATAGGCATAGGATTTTGGTAGAGCTTTTCTTACCTTGGAACGGGTATACTTACTAGAAACATGGCGCGTAATTTGAACTAATTGATCTAGGAGTGTCATCCATTCATCTTTTGTTTTTTTGGCATTTAATATCAAGTCTTCTGGGTAATAAATATTGAAACACAATTCTAACCTTTCATCTTTAGTTAGAGTATCATGAAAAAGGTCATCGACCTTAATTGAAATAACACCTGAGCAGTTCCGTAGCAAATGATCAAAGGCTTCGAATTCACCATGTAAATCGGAAATAAAATGTTCGGTTGCTTTAGGTAACTGCTTAATAGCCTCAAGATTTATAATTTCGATTAAATCTTCAACAGTTTGAGCTTTTTCTAATCTATCCATTTCCTACCTCTTTTCAAATAATATACATTTTTTATGATTCTATCTATAAGCTATGCAATTTAATTGTGAAAGTCAATCCTTTGTTTCAAAGTCAAACTTTGATATACTTAAATTCGATTACACTTATTGTGAGGAAAGAGGGAAATTAATGTCAGAATTTAAAGAAAGATTTGATGCTTTACTAAAAGAAAAGAAATTACCTGCTAATTACCAAGAAATTCAAGACGGAAACCACCTATATCGTTTTCAATTTAAGGTGAGTAAAGAGCGTAGACTTGTTGTAGAAGTGATTATTCAAAATGCTAAAGGCGCTCATTTAGATGCTCAGATTATTTACCGTCATGTTCATTTATTAAAAGATTATAATCAGCGCCCTGAAGCATTAGAAGCAATCAATGAATTAAACGAAGCTAAAACAGGTTATTATAACCTTTATTTGGCAGGAGATGGTGAAATTTACCTGCGTAACCTACTAAGAGCCACTCAAGACCCTACTTTAATTTATGAAGTATTGGTAATGGGTTCTAGTATTGCGCGTGCATTACTTGTTGAACTGGAAAAGAAATTAGGCGAATCTGCTAATCCAATGATTTAATGGAGGAAAAATAAATTGATCATTGAATATATACAACAAAGACCTTGGCTAAACTTTTTATTTGAACTGACGGTGGCCTTAACAGCTGCCTTATGTATAGGTATTGGCTTAAAACTCTTTTTAATGCCTGGAAATATTTTCTCATCAGGTACTTCTGGTTTAGCACAAATTTTAAACTACTTTGCAGTGAATATCCCAGTTATAGGTCCTTATATGACAGTAGGGAATATCTATTTTCTATTTAATATTCCGATTATTATTCTTTCATGGGTGAAATTAGGAAAGCAGTTTACTATTTGGACCTTAATTGTTGTTTTTGTATCTTCCTTAGCAACTAATATGATTCCTTTAACAGTCATTTCTTCTAATCCGTTGCTTAATGCGATTATAGGTGGAGTGATTTGTGGCATTGGTTCTGGGATAACTATTAAATATGGTATGTCATGTGGTGGCTTAGATATTATTACTTTGGTAATTTCTCGTGCTACTGATATGAATGTGGCATTCATTGGTTTTGCCATCAACTCATTAATTATTTTAGCTTCTGGCTTATTATATGATTGGGAATTTGCCCTTTATACCTTGATCTCCATTTATGCCTTAGCTAAAACAATTGATGCCATTCATACCAATGAGCAACGCCTTACAGCTTTAGTAGTGACTAATAATACGGATGAAGTAGTCAACGCTATTTATAAGTCAATTGTTCGAGGAGTAACTATTCTTGAAGGACAAGGTGGCTACTCGCGTGATAAACGAGATGTCTTAATGGTTGTTTTAAACCGCTATGAAATGTTCCCCTTAGAGCAAGCCATTCGACAAACAGACCCTAAAGCTTTTATTAACTTTATTCGTTCGAATAAAGTGGTAGGTCATTTCTTTAGTAGAGACCAACAAAAGGCTATGAGGAAACAAGTTCAAGTAGACAGACCATTAGAAGAGGAATCTGAAGACTTTAGCTTTTTCAACCTGCCGATGGAATTTGATCAATTATATGATGGAATCGAGCATGAGGATGACGATTTCTAAACAAAGTAAAAGAGCAAGGGATATAGTGACCCCAAGAAGTTGGACCATGAAATCCAACTTTAGGGAGTCAGTACATTCTTCCTTTGCTCTTTTTTAGTTTCTGATTACTTTTGCTAAAAGGATGGTTTACTTTATTCCTATTAACGCCTAGGAGCGAGATACGTGCATTTTAAGCATTTGGATCACCTTAACCTTTCTTTTTAGTTTGAGTTAATGACAATCCCAACACTCCTTTCACAAATTAGTCTCTGCACTTACTTGACATAAAATAAAATACCCCACCAAAAATTGGTTAGGGGGTATGTGAGTTGATTATTTTAATTGAGAAGTTACCTCCAAGAAATGCAGGCTGAGTGGAAGAGTTTCTATTCAGAAAGAGTGATTGAATGCAGCTTCTGAATTTTTTCAAACTGAAAAGTTGCTTCAACATCATAACGCCTCCTTCAATAAGCAAGATTAGAATATTCTCTTCAAATAAATTATATCAAAGTGAAGTCAGAAATAAAGTAATAACTTATTATTAATTAAAAGAAAGATTAAAATAATCGATAAGATAATGAGCCAGACCATCTTGATCATTGGAATGCTCAGTAATATCGTTAGCAATATCTTTGAGGGGTTGGATGGCATTACTCATTGCCACGCCATGACCTGCAAATTCAATCATCTCCAAGTCGTTATCTTCATCACCGAAGGCTAGAATATTTTGACGAGGAATATGATAGAAGTCAGCAATGGTTTTAACACCCACTGCCTTGTGTAAATTTTTACTAACCACTTCTAAAACGGGTATTTCACCCCCCCAAGTTCGCACAGAAACTTGATTTGGATAGCTAGCCATGATTTTCTTTTGAATAGGTATTTGGTCTGCTTCCGAAGTGAAAAGGGTTACAGCAATCGGATTATGAATGAGAGTTTGTCGAGAAAGTTTTTGATAGCTTGCGTCTTCGGCTGGATAATAGGGTGACTCAGGAAGATTCATTGAGGAAGTATAAAGACGCTCCTTACCTTCGGCACAAACTAGCTGAATGCCTAATTCATCTTGCCGGTTAAATAAATCAAAGACTATTTCACGATCTAACTCATGGTAGTAACTTGCTAGCCACTCAGGTCGGTCAGGGAAGTGACAATAGGCACCGTTAAAATTAACCATAGGTGTAACGAGGTTTAAGACTTGATAAATTTCTTTACTAGTCCGATAAGGTCTTCCAGTAACGATACAAACTAAATGACCCATGTGATCTAATTTTTGCAATGTTTGAATCGTTAAAGGAGTAAGTTTGGATTGATTGTTTAGAGTAGTGCCATCTAAATCAATGGCAATCATATGTTGGCTCATTAATTCGCCTCCTTTAGAGATTGCTTCGATTATAGCAAAGATGAAAGCTTAAGGGCAACTATTCATGATTATTGGCTAAAAGCTTGAATTGATGTAGAATGAAAACAAAGAAAGTGAGGCGTTTGAATGGATTTAGAAAAAATGCGCGACACAAAAAGTTTAAATGATGAAGAACGTATGATTGTGGATCGTTTATCGAATGTGATTGACCCTGAATTAGGGGTCGATTTAATTAATTTAGGTTTGATTTATCGAGCCGATTTAACTGAAGAGGGGATTTTAAAGATTTTATTAACTCTAACTACTCCAATGTGCCCAATGGCAGATGTTATTGTGGATGAATTAAATGGAACTTTCGAAGATGTTCCTCAAGTTAATAATGTTGAAGTTACTATTACTTTTGATCCACCCTGGTCTTTAGATAAATTATCACGCTATGCCAAGATAGCTTTAGGAGTGATGTAATGGATGTCATGGTTTCTGATTTTGTGATTGAAGATGGGCCATTTGGCCCTCTTCCAGGACGGACTCTATCTCCTAGTGAGCAAGTGAATCAGCCCTTACCACTTGTTTTTTTCTATCATGGATGGACCAACTCAGCTGGTGAACATTTACATTTTGGTATGGAAATTGCCCGACAAGGCTTTCGAGTAGTCATGCCAGATGCCTATTTACATGGGAAAAGAGGGGATAGAAAGTCGCTAGAATTGCAAGGTTTTTTAATGGCTCTTCGAGCTAATATAGAAGAATTTCCATTATTATTCGACCATTTTAAATCGACGACTAAGGATAATTTTGTGGCAGTTTCGGGAATGTCAATGGGAGCAATGACCACTTTACTTTTACTCAGTAGACACCCATTTCTTTCAGCAGCCGTTTCCTTAATGGGGAGTGCGCACATTTCTAAGTTGATTGATCAAAATATTATTAATAACCAGTCATCATCTAATCAAAGTCTAACGAATAATCAACTTTTAAAAGAAACACATAAAGAATTTGCCATTATTTATCAGTCAGATTTAAGTAAGCAAGCCGAAAAGATAGCCAATCGCCCTTTATATATTTGGCATGGCGAAAATGATCCGCTTGTTCCTTATCAAGATACGGTAGAATTTGTGGAATCCATCATCGATCAACCCTATAGTCAAAATACATACTTCAACCACGAACCTGCTTATCATCGGGTTCCATTTAAAGAAATTGTTAAGATGGCCAGCTTTTTAAAGGCAGCTTCTCTTAAAGAGACCGATCAGATATGGGAGTACGTAGAAAAACTATCTTTAGAAAGAAAAGATTTTTTTGAATAATAAGAAAGGTGATTGCTTGCAAAAAACTAAACAATGGTTAGACCATCGGGTGGATTTAAGTTCTTATATTGAAAAAGTTAGCCAAGACCAAATCAATCAATTGGTTTTCAAACTGATTCTTCTTTTACCCTCCTCAATGATCGCCACAGATATTCGTAGTGGCTTTCCACTCTTAATCAGTATCGAAAGGAATCGAATTAAGGATATAGTCTTACAACGAATTTCTCTATTAATTGAAGAATATGCACTTGACCTCTCAGACTGGCATCAATTAAATTTTATAATTGATCAGAGTCAAAAGACTATTAAGAAATATTATCAGGATCATTCATTGATTGATTTAGATTCTATACAAGTGGAAATTAATTACTTTTTAAAATAATTTAAGTAATTTAGTAGAAGTTTATTTTTTCCTAAAAATTTTGCTCCAACCTATTGACCATTCCTGACCAATAGGTTATACTCAATTTAAGCTCTTTGAGAGAGCTTTTAATATAGATTAAATAATTTGACCAATTCTGACCTTAAGGAGTGAGAATATGATAGAAAAAATGACAACCACTTTGCAAAGCGCCATAGCTGAAGCGCAACAAATTGCTATTAGAAGACAGCATCAAGAGATTGATATCCCGCATTTATGGCGTATATTTATTCAAGCAGACCATTATGCTGCAAAATTATATGAAGATATAGGTGTTGATCGGTCGGCTTTTCAAGCAGTGATTGAAGGAGAAATTGATCAATTACCTCAAGTTGCCGGTCAAAATATTCAATATGGCCAACACTTTAGTCAAAGATTTACTCAGTTATTGAATGACGCCAGTCAAATAGCAAAGAAATATAAGGATGAATACTTAGCCACTGAAGTGATTCTACTAGCTTTATATAAGCAAAAAAATAATCCATTGACCAAATGGTTAAACCAAAAGGCTATTAATGAGTCCCTACTAAGAGAAAGAATTGAGAAATTAAGAGGGGGAGATCGTGTGACATCACAAAACCAAGAAGAGACTTATGAGTCTCTAGATAAATATGCAACGAATCTTAATGATGCGGTTAAAAATAATAAGCTGGATCCAGTAATCGGTCGTGATGAAGAAATTCGTGATGTTATCAGAATTTTATCTAGAAAAACCAAGAACAATCCGATTCTAATTGGTGAGCCAGGTGTAGGTAAAACAGCCATTATCGAAGGATTGGCCCATCGAATTGTTCGCAAAGATGTTCCCGAAAACTTAAAAGATAAGGAACTTTATTCCTTAGATATGGGCTCCTTAATAGCAGGAGCAAAATATCGTGGAGAATTTGAGGAACGTTTAAAAGCCGTTCTTAAAGAGGTAAAAGAATCCGAAGGGAGAATTTTACTCTTCATTGATGAGATTCATACCATTGTTGGTGCAGGTAAGACAGAAGGATCGATGGACGCTGGTAATTTGTTAAAACCGATGCTAGCAAGGGGAGAATTGCACTGTATTGGTGCGACAACCTTAGACGAGTATCGTGAAAACATTGAAAAAGATAAGGCCTTAGAACGTCGATTCCAGCGCGTTTTAGTCCAAGAACCAACAGTTGAAGATACTATTTCTATCCTAAGAGGTCTAAAGGAACGTTACGAGATTCACCATGGGGTCAATATCCATGATAATGCCTTAGTGGCCGCTGCAACCTTATCACATCGATATATTACCGATCGTTTCTTACCAGATAAGGCAATTGACTTAGTTGACGAGGCATCTGCTACTATTCGCGTAGAAATGAATTCTATGCCAACTGAAATGGATGCTGTCAACCGACGGTTAATGCAATTAGAAATTGAAGAGGCTGCCTTGAAAAAAGAATCTGATGAGGCTTCTAAGAAACGTTTAGAAAATCTTCAAGAAGAATTGGCTGATTTAAGAGAAGAAGCCAATCAACTGAAAATGCGTTGGGAAGTAGAAAAAGAAGCTTCTAACGCTTTAAGAGATAAGCGAGAAGCCTTAGATAATGCGCGTAGACAGTTAGAAGAAGCTCAGAGTAATTATGATCTTGAAGCAGCGGCTCGCTTACAGCATGGCGAAATTCCGCATTTAGAGCAAGAATTAAAAGAGTTAGAGGCTAAAGCAGAAGAAACTTTACAGTCTGATACTGAACGGTTAACTCAAGAACGTGTGACTGACGTTGAAATAGCCAAAGTAGTTGAAAGATTAACTGGTATTCCAGTCAGTCGCTTAGTTGAAGGAGAAAGAACCAAGTTAATGCACTTGGATCAAACGCTTCATCAAAGAGTGATGGGGCAAGATGAAGCGGTAGAAAAAGTAACACAAGCCATCCTAAGATCAAGAGCTGGTTTGCAAGATCCACGTAAACCAATTGGTTCCTTCCTCTTCCTAGGTCCAACCGGTGTTGGTAAAACAGAATTAGCCAAGTCCTTGGCCGAAGTCTTATTCGATGATGAAAACCACATGGTTCGAATCGATATGTCTGAGTACATGGAGAAGCATTCCGTTTCTCGTTTAGTTGGGGCCCCTCCAGGTTATATTGGTTATGAAGAAGGTGGCCAATTAACAGAAGCTGTAAGACGTAGTCCATATTCCATTGTCTTATTAGACGAGATTGAAAAAGCTCACCCAGATGTTTTTAATATTCTTTTACAAGTTTTAGATGATGGCCGTCTGACTGATTCTAAAGGTCGTGTTGTAGATTTCAAAAACACTGTTTTAATCATGACTTCTAATATTGCTTCTCATTTATTATTAGAAGGAGTGAGTGATAAGGGAGAAATTCTAGCTGAAGTAGAAACACAAGTAAATCAAGCCTTAAGCAACCACTTTAAACCTGAATTTCTCAACCGAATTGATGATGTCGTTCTCTTTAAACCTTTAACTCGAGCAGATTTACAAGGTGTAGTAGAGAAATTCTTAAAAGATTTACGTCATCGTTTGGCTTATCAAGAAATTGAACTCCAATTAACCTCAGAAGCCATCAATTGGCTAGCGGATAAAGGTTATGATCCGATTTATGGAGCCCGTCCTTTATTACGTTTTATTACTAAAGAATTGGAAAATCCATTAGCTAAAGCGATTATAGCGGGTGATATTCTGCCAAACTCACTTGTAAAAGTGGATTTAGCTAATGATCATTTGCAATTTGAAGGGTTAGCATCCGGTAATTAATTGCCAAATCTTCTAATTAAATCTTTTACTATAAGTTAGGGTCCTGATTGATTATCAGGGCCTTTTTTACAATTAAACTAGTGAAAACATACCTTCTAAATGGTGTAAAAAGGACTAAAAGATGCTAGAATAGAATGCATGAGAAAGGGGAATGCTTTTGAAACAAATTGATAGATTAGATAAAATTGTTGTTCGCTACATCTTTTTAATTGCTGGTTTAGTCTTAGCAATCTTTAATTATGATGTGATTTTTTCATGGATTAATCGTTTAGGCCAAGTTTTTTTACCGATTCTTTCGGGCCTCGCGATTGCTTATGTTTTAAATATTTTAATGGTGCGTTATGAAGATTTGCTAAAGAAAGTCTCAGATAAAAGTTGGATTAAACCCTACCGACGCCCGATCGCCATTCTTTTGTCTCTTATAACAATTATTTTAGTATTGTTATTTGTCTTAGGCTTGGTCTTACCACAAGTTTACAATGTAATTACAGAGTTTATTACAGCTGTTCCCTTTCAAATTACTCGCATAGAAGAAGCACTTACCAATCTTGAGAAAATGTTACCAGCAGAATCGATGGAATTCTTAGACCGTTTTGAAATAAATTGGGCTGATATTCTTAAAAGTATTCAAGATATGGGAAATCGATTTATCACTGGAGTAGTAAATACCACCCTCTCTACGGTCGGTTCTTTAACTTCTATTATTATTAATGGAGTATTGGCCTTCATTTTCTCTATCTATTTACTGTTATCGAAAGAAAAACTAATGGACCAATTTTTAAGAATCGTTACCACTTATACTAGTAAGCCGGTATCACGCAGAATATTTTATGTGTTAACGACATTGAATGACTCTTTTAAACATTTCTTTACAGGATCTGTGATTGAAGCAATCATATTAGGTTTTTTAGTTACCGTAGGTATGTGGATCTTTAGATTTCCTTATGCTGGAATGATTGGATCTCTAACTGGTTTCTTTGCTTTGGTTCCTATGCTAGGCGCTTATATTTCAGGAGCTATTGGTGCCTTATTAATTTCAGTGCAATCGGTTCCCCAGGCATTATGGTTTATTATCTTTATCATTCTCATCCAGCAATTCGAAGGAAATGTCATTTATCCACGAGTTGTGGGAGGATCGATAGGATTGCCAGGTATGTGGGTTTTATTCGCTGTAACCATTGGCGGGGGACTATACGGAGTAGCTGGTATGTTGCTAGGAGTTCCGATAGCTTCCGCTATCTACAAAATAATTAAGCGCGATGTCCTAGAGCGTGAGACTTATTCTTACGAAGAAAGACAAAAGTTATTACATATTGCTAAATACGACTCTTTTAAGCAAGTAGCTGATGATAATCAAGAGTCAAATCAAGATTTTAATTAATTTTATTAAACTCCCTCCCTGATTTAGGCACTGACCCCAAATAGTGAGGCAAACATAAAAACACCTCCGTTGAATTCGTGTGAAATGAATTTAATGGAGGTGTTTGATTAGGGTTAATCACCTAGCTTACTCTGCAGAAACAAAATCGAAATGTATTGAAATGAAAAATGAAGGCCGGACTAATAATCAAATAATAGATGAATGAAACATTAAGAACACGTCTCAAGTAAAAATTTGCTGGCCTTGGGATCGTTAAGGTCAAACCTAGCGCTTCAATCAAGCCGGCGGTAAACAATAGACTTATGGCAAAGGATTCGAAGAACTTAGCGAGATAAATCCACTCAAAATCGAATTAAAACGCCAACAAGCAGCCTAACAAAGGTGTTTTTATTCTGTCCTATTTATGGGGTGCAGTGCCTACCCTTAATTAGGAGTTTTTATTTAAATATGAAATTATAAGACTTTAGTTCGCATGATTTTGCTACTAATGAAAGCAATTTCATGATATAATTTAACTAAAGGAGGTGGTTTCATGCTTATAAGTTTTTTTCTAGCAATTAGTGCTTTAGTAGTATCATTATATACGCGCTGGACTTGGTTATTATGGTCCATTGCAGCTGTTCTTTTTGCCATGTTTTTTGGGATAGAAGGCCAGGCAATATTGCACTATTTAATCTTTATGATTGGTGTCATATTGCTGATTCTTGAGGTGTATATACCAGATTTAGGTTTAACAGGATCAGTTGGCTTAATCGCTTTTATTTTAGGTTTATGGCTAAAGTTTCAAGATTTATCGACTGTTACTCTAATTGTATTAGCTAGCTTAGCGATTGTTCTCATTTTATTCTTGATTTTTAATAAGATGGGTTACAATTTGCAGTTTAGTCCCGATTTTATCTTGGATAAAGCAATTAACAAAGATGCAAATTCCAATTCAGAGACTAAGGATCATACTTATCTTGCAAGCTTAGTTGGTAAAGAAGGAATAACGGTAGGAGGCTTGAGGCCGGTTGGTAAAATAAAAGTCGATGATCATTATTTTGAAGCATACAGTCTAGAAGAGATGATAGCTGCTAACCAACCGATTAAAATTGTCAAAGTTGTTGACAAAAAAATTTATGTAAGGAGCGAAATGAATGGATAATTTTTATCTGGATGAAGGGTCACCCATAGTGATGACTGTAGTTATTATTTTATTACTGATTTTCTTGATTTCAGTGTTCTTAAGATTTGTTCCAATTGGCTTATGGGTAACTGCTTATTTTTCCGGCGCTAAAGTTTCAATAGGTGATTTAATAGGGATGCGCTTAAGAAGAGTTAAGCCTGCTTATATTGTTAATCCCTTAATTAAAGCCACCAAAGCCGGTGTACCGATTACAACTGATCAATTAGAAGCTCATTTTTTAGCAGGTGGAGACGTTAACCAAGTGGTTGATGCCTTGATAGCTGCCCAGCGTGCTAATATTGATTTAGAGTTCGAACAAGCTGCCGCTATTGATTTAGCAGGGCGAAATGTTTTTGAAGCCGTTCAAGTTTCAGTTAACCCGAAGGTTATTGAAACACCGGTTATTGCAGGTGTAGCTATGGATGGTATTGAAGTTAAAGCCAAAGCTAAAGTTACTGTACGTGCTAATATTGAACGATTAGTAGGTGGTGCGGGTGAAGAAACAATCATTGCCCGTGTAGGGGAAGGTATTGTAACGACTGTAGGTTCAGCTTCGACCCACTCCATTGTATTGGAAAATCCCGATTCCATTTCGCAAACAATCCTTAGAAAAGGTTTAGACTCAGGAACTGCTTTTGAAATACTTTCGATTGATATTGCTGACGTTGACGTCGGACGTAATATTGGAGCTAAATTACAAACCGATCAAGCGGAAGCAGATAAGAAGATTGCTCAAGCTAAGGCTGAAGAGCGTCGTGCAGTAGCCGTTGCTCAAGAGCAAGAAAATATTGCCGAAGTTCAGAAAATGCGTGCCAAGGTGGTTGAAGCGGAATCTCAAGTTCCTCTAGCTGTTGCTGAAGCCTTCCGTAATGGGCGTATCGGTATTAAGGATTATTATGATTTAGAAAATATTCAATCAGATACACAAATGCGTGAATCGATTGCAAAAAGTGGTACGCCACATAATAATGAAAATGAGTGATTATAATGGGATTTTTTGAAATAATAATTCTGGGACTTATTATCAACTATTTCGGTTCAAAAATAAAAAAAATGAATCGTCAGAATGGTTCTTTTGATTCCATTAAGGATAAAATGTTTCAAAGTTTAGATCAATTAGAAACAACTACTTATCATGAAAAGTATCCCAATCTCGATAATTTCTTTGAGACCGATGAAGAATCAGAGAAAAAATTTGAATCAGAAGTTAATAAAATTCAAGAAGGAAAGATTGATGTAGATTCTCAAACAATCGATCGTTTAAAAAGAAAATATCGAAAGGATATTCAATCTTTTTCTAACGATTTAAAAAAACAAGTAAATCAATTGATTGAGCAAGGTCCTCAAGCAGTTAAAGATAAAGCTATTCAATTGTCGGCATATCACCCTAACCGTGAAAAATTATTAGAAATTGCTAAATACTACGAGGATTTTGTGAATGAATTTCAAGAGCATCCTAGCAAAGGAGATTTAATCGCTAAATCTTCAACGGTTACCCAAGATTTTAATGATTTTTCTGATATGGACTATGAAATGGAACAATTCATTATTGAAGGGGAAGAGTTAGCTGAGTTTAGTCAACCAATGCAGGTTCAACGATTAAGCTCTCGAGAGGATTCTACCAACCATTCCAATCAGTTAAAAGAAGCCATTATATGGTCAGAAATTCTAGGACCGCCTAGGTCTAGAAAATAAAAAAATCCTATTCTGTTATTTATCAGAATAGGATTTTTTTTTATCGCTGCCAAAGGCATTATAAAATACTTTTACCATTTGTTTAAAGTTCTTTCGCGCTTCGATAATCGATTGATTGAGATTTATTAAATGATATTGTCTTAAATCATTTCTAAAAAATTGAATATACTGTTTAGCAAAATCACGCAAATCCTTTTGCAAGGATGGGTCAAATTGTCTAAAACGGTAATGAACTTTGTTAAGATAATAGGTTGGCTGATTAATGAGTTGGTTAATCGATTGCGCTTCACAGGCATCAATTAAGTCAATTAGAGCAGAGATAATACGTTTTCGTCTGGCGGGAGAGTTTCGCAAGATCCAGTTTTTATTGATTTGATTGATACTTTGGCTGGTGATTGTTAATTGTTTCGCTCGTTGAAATTGTTTCCCTTCAATTTTCCAATTTGCTAGATTATGTTGCATCAGTCCACGCTTTTTACTTTTAATTATAATGGCTTTTTGATCATGGAAAAGCAAGTTACCAATAATACTATCTTCAGGAATAATACGGATATGCTTTTGGTTCACACGTTTCATCTTATTTTGACGCAAGTTAACGGTATGAAAGCCAGGTGAATCCAAAGTGTAAATTATTTTAATCTGACTAATAGTTTCAAGAGACATTTGGCTAGCTGCATAGAGAGCTAAGTGGCCTCCTTTAGAATGTCCTCCTAATATTAAATGACTGGTTGGATGAGCTTGAATGACTTTTTCAAGGTATTGGCTCGCAATAATTTGTGCCGGAATGGATGATTGGTAGGTGAGGATGATATCCTCCTTCCAACCTACTATCATGTCATCGGTGCCACGAAAAGAAACGAAAAGGAAGTTGTTTCCTAAATCTACTAATAGAAAGGCTGACTGAGTTTCTAATTTAAAGTCTATTGAGTTTAAAAAACCACTAATTCTTAAATTTTTAAACCGACGATAGTCTGCGATTTTTTTAATCAGTTGACTCCTAAAAGGATTGGCCATTGTTTGATCGGTTTCTTGAAAATATTGGTTAAAGGGTTGGTATAGTCTAGCTAGATGCTTAAAAGTTAAACCATCTTTAAAATCCATTGAATCGGTAAAAAACCGATCGATAGGGAGGTAGGTTAGTTCTAAGATAATCGCAGCATCTAGTTCATTAAAGGGTTCCTCTTGAAAGCTTAATTGACCATATTGCTCTAAATAAGTATATAATGATGACATGCTGACACCTCCTAGCTCTTAGTTTAGCCGAATGGAGCGTTATAAAGCAAATGTATGAGTGAAAAAAGTGAAGTTGAATTAAAATAGTTTAAAAGCAAAAATTCATTTGCATTTTTTGATCGAATAGCTTATATTTATAAGAGTGCTTAGGCACAATTCACACGTTAGTGGATAGTTACTAGGGTGCTCTCATGAGTCTAATAGCTAAATGAAACTAGCGGAGGAAAATACAAAACCAAAAGGAGTTTATAATATGGCAGTTATTTCAATGAAACAATTGTTAGAAGCTGGTGTGCACTTTGGACACCAAACACGTCGCTGGAATCCTAAAATGAAACGTTACATCTTTACAGAACGTAACGGTATTTACATCATCGACTTACAAAAAACGGTTAAGTTGGTAGATGAAGCATATAATTTCATGCGAGATGCAGTTGCTGATGGTGGCGTTGCTTTGTTCGTAGGCACTAAAAAGCAAGCTCAGCAAGCAATTGAAGAACAAGCTGAAAGAGCAGGTCAGTACTACATTAACCACCGTTGGTTAGGTGGCTTATTAACAAACTGGGATACCATCCAAGGACGTATTCGTCGTCTAAAAGCTTTAGAGCAAATGGAAGTAGATGGAACTTTCGATGTGCTTCCTAAAAAAGAGGTCGGTGAATTACGTAAAGAGTGGGATCGATTAGAAAAATTCTTAGGTGGTATCAAAGATATGCCAAGAATACCTGACGTGATCTTTATCGTAGACCCACGCAAAGAGCGTATCGCGGTTCAAGAGGCTCGTAAATTAAATATTCCAATTGTTGCGATGGTGGACACTAACTGTGACCCTGATGAGATTGACTATGTTATTCCAGCAAACGATGATGCCATTCGTGCCATTAAATTAATTACAAGCTCTATGGCAGAAGCAACAATTGAAGCAAATCAAGGTCAAATTGACGTGGACACTGATGAGCAAGGGGATAGCCAATTCTTTGATAACTTATTTGACAACAAGGAAGAAAATACAGAATCAGAAGAAGCTGAAAGCTCTCCAGCGACTGAAGCTGAATAAATAAATTAAGAAAAGCTGTCAAAAGTTGCCAAGCATCTTTAGACAGCTTTTTTATGAAAATACATACATTAGGCTTTAGCAAGCTGAATAATTTTGATATAATAATTAAGGTAGCACATTATTGAATGATATTTCCAAGGAGGATTTTATAGATGGCAAAAGTAACTGCAAAACAAGTAAAAGAATTACGTGATATGACTGGTGTTGGAATGATGGATGCTAAGAAAGCCTTAGTTGAAGTTGATGGAGATATGGACAAAGCAGTCGACTTATTACGTGAAAAAGGACTTGCAAAGGCTGCTAAGAAAGCAGACCGTATCGCTGCAGAAGGTTTAACTGCAAGCTATATTGATGGAAATACTGCTGCATTAGTTGAAGTAAACTCTGAAACAGACTTTGTTTCAAAAAATGACAAGTTCATTACATTAGTTAATGATATTGTAAAAGCTGTTGCTGAAGGTAAACCAGCTGATATGGAAGCAGCCAATGCCTTGGAAGTTAATGGACAAACAATCGCAGAATTAATTACAGAATCAACTATTGTAATTGGTGAAAAACTTTCTTTCCGTCGCTTTGCCCTTTTAAATAAAGGGGATAATGATGTCTTCGGTGAATATTCTCATCAAGGAGGACGGATTGGTGTTTTAACTGTCGTTGCAGATTCTAAAGATGAAGATGTAGCTAAAGACGTTGCGATGCATGTTGCTGCAATCAACCCTAAATACCTAAATCGTGAAGATGTAGATGCTGAAGTAATTGAACGCGAAAAAACTGTTCAACGCGAGCTAACATTAAACGAAGGCAAGCCTGAAAAGATTGTCGACAAGATTGTTGAAGGTCGTATGAATAAGTTCTACGGCGAAATCGTATTGAACGAGCAAGCTTTCGTTAAAGATGGCGATCAAAAAGTTGCAGATTATGTTGGTGCTAAAGGGGGTAAAGTTACTGAGTATGTACGTTTTGAAGTTGGAGAAGGAATTGAAAAACGTAAAGATAACTTTGCTGAAGAAGTAGCCGCTCAAATGGGCAAGTAATTTACAACATTTAATAGAGACCCCAGTTTTTGCTGGGGTCTTTTTAAAGGAAAAGAAGGGTGAGAATAATGGTTAAAACAAAATATCAAAGAGCAATTCTAAAACTGAGTGGAGAGGCTTTAGCAGGTGAAAATGGATTTGGCATTGACCCTGCGACAGTCCGTTCAATTACCCAACAACTTAAAGAAGTTTATCAATTAGGCATTGAAATAGCTATTGTTGTAGGGGGCGGAAATATTTGGCGTGGATCGATTGGTGCTGAAATGGGAATGGACCGGGCACAAGCAGATTATATGGGTATGTTAGCAACTGTAATGAATGCTTTATCCTTGCAAGATGCATTAGAAAATCTGGATGTCCCTTCAAGAGTTCAAACATCTATTGAAATGCGTGCTGTAGCTGAGCCTTATATTCGCAGACGTGCGATTCGTCATCTTCAAAAGGGTCGAGTAGTTATTTTCGCTGGTGGTACTGGTAACCCTTATTTCACAACAGATACCACTGCTGCTTTGAGAGCGGCTGAAATTGAAGCAGACGTTATTCTGATGGCTAAAAACAATGTGGATGGTGTTTACAGTGCAGATCCAAAGACGGATGAAACAGCTACTAAATATGAAAATTTAACCCACTTGGATGTTATCTCTAAAGGCTTAAAAGTAATGGATTCTACGGCTTCTTCCTTGTCTATGGATAACAACATTCCATTAGTTGTCTTTAACTTAAACGAACCTGGGAATATTAAACGTGTCATTCTTGGTGAAAATATTGGAACAACTGTTGGAAATAATCATGATTAGTTCTAACTTTTCTTACAATGCTTAAATATGGTATAATAAAATAACTATGGATCATATAGGAGGAAGAAAATGGCTGCTGATAATATATTAAAAAATACTGAAAGCCGAATGCAAAAATCAATTGAAGCTTTTCAACGTGAATTAGGAACTATTCGCGCTGGAGTTGCTAATGCTAGTATTTTAGACCGTGTCATGGTTGAATACTATGGAACACCTACGGCATTAAACCAGTTAGCTTCAATTAATACACCTGAAGCAAGAATGTTAGTAATTTCACCTTATGATAAGAGTTCGCTTCAAGATATTGAGCGTGCAATCATGATGAGTGATGTGGGAATTACACCTACAAATGACGGTGAAGTTATTCGTCTTGTGATACCTGCATTGACTAAAGAAAGACGAGAAGAATTAGTTAAAGTAATCGGTAAAGAACAAGAAAATGCAAAAGTTTCAGTAAGAAATATTCGTCGAGATGCAATGGATGAAGCTAAGCGACTTGAAAAAGATAGTGAAATTACTGAAGATGAATTAAAACGTTATGAAAAGGATATTCAGCAAATAACTGATAATGCGACTAAGGAAATTGATCGCCTAACTTCAGTTAAAGAAGATGAAATCAGAAATAACTAAAAACCGACCAAAAATCAAGTCAAGAAGTCTTGACTTGATTCAGACTGAAGACAAACCCTTTGTGAGTTAATCTCAAATAAAGGGGTTGTCTTT